>JBBTWK010000024.1:0-1881 GCA_038062805.1 Patescibacteria group bacterium | reverse complement strand
GCCGGATTTGGCGGTTACGTCAATTACCGATTGGACGTTTTTGAACTGGATTGCTTGGACGGAGCTATCATTGCCTTTAATTTTGACTACCGCTTGGTCGTAATAAGGCACGAAGCGGGCATAGAAATAAGAAGCACTAGGTAAATTGTTGATAACCAGGTTGCAATCATAATCGGCACTGCCAACAAAACTGCCGATATTTTTAGAACTACAGTTAACTTGGGCAATATCGCCTGAGGCGACGAAGGAGAGGCTATTACTACCGCTGGCCTGAGGATAGAACAAGAAGGTTTTGGAAGCTGCTTGGACGCCTGACAGATCGCCACTAGCGGGAATTGGGTACAGGGTCAAACGTAGTGGCGGCGCGTAGTTACGATCGCTCCAGGTTTTTTCGTCATAGAGTGCTTGGCTCCCCGCGGCTGGCACAAACTGGTTATGCTGGCGGTTGGTACTCTGCCAGGAAAATAGCAGCGCGGACAGAGGCGCCGAAGTCGTAACTTTGACTATCTGCGATTTATACGGCGCCAGACCTTGGTAATACAGGCTGGTCGGGTTTGGGTCAACCAGCACGCAAGTATAAGCCGTTGAGCCGTCGCTGGAGATTTTGGCGGCACTAGCCAGCGGCGCGCCAGTCTTTATAAGGTCATCGCATTTAGTGGCAGTGGCCGCTGGCTGGGTTTTTAAGTATGACAGCACATCGTTAACACCAGATTGAGCGGCATAATTAGCCGCCGAGGCCTGTTGGCTGGCGGCTGAACTTTGCAAAGAACGGTTCATAACTTTTGTAAAACCGATGCCGATAAGCGTCAACAGAGTGACCAATACAAAGACTACGACAATTGAGGTTATTCCGTCTTGTTTTTGAAGGGGTCTGTCCTTGGATAAAAATAGGTAAAACTTAGTAGTTTTTACCAGAAAACTCTTTGTTTTATCCAAGGACAGACCCCCCGGACGAGCTTTGCTTTTTACAAGGTCGGACCTCTTCATACTAAGCATTAGCTATTATTATAGCCCCCTGTTGAGCGATGTGCTCAAATTAACGACAGAACAAAACTGGGTACTACTTAAATTAGCGTCACAAACCGGGTTGGCCGTGTCGCCGCCACTCAGCGAGCTGTCATCGCCGTAAGCCAGTGTCAGGCTAATATTCCATAGATCCAAGATGTCACCGCCGGCGCTATTTTTGGCCGGCGTAACATCGAGCTTAGACAGGCGCAATTTATTACCCAGTAGCTCGGTGGGTTTTGATAAAGCGACCGCGCCTGCGCCAAACGGGTTGGCACAGCCGCTGCTGCCGGGCAAAATGTCGCGCAGAAGGCCGAATTTGCTGATGTTATCGTGGGCATCTAAGTTAACTTCCCTAAAAAGGTTGTAGGTGTAGCGGGCATTGCCGATGCACAAAAACGCCGCGCCGGTGCCTGTAGCCTGGCTGGGTACGACGGTAGCAGCAAACTGTACGTCGCTGCTTAGTTGATCCAGCACTGCCTGGGCAGCACTTTGGGTTTGGGTCAGGGTCACGCCTTTATAAAAAGTTTTACCGATACCCAAAAAACTGGCCAGGCCAACCAAGAGAACTGTCGAAAAGATAGCCGTTGCGATTGTCAATTCAACTATCGTAAAACCCGGGGATCTATTAACTGTTTTCAGTTTTCTGTTTACCGTGCGTTTTCCGTGATCCGTTTTCCGTTTTCCATAGTAAATGGTGAACGGTGAACGTAAGGTGAATGGTGAATGGTGAATGGTAAATTTCTTCATCTTTTTAGCCAGGCAGTTTGTAATAAAGCGTCAGTTGATCCTGGCCAGTATTATTGGAGCTTGAAGACCAACTGACATCTGTTGTAAATACCAGCGTAGCAATGTTGTAGTTGATGGACACGGAAT
>JBBTWK010000023.1:0-1313 GCA_038062805.1 Patescibacteria group bacterium | reverse complement strand
AACTGGGGACACAAGGCTCTTCAAGCCTCTGCTCTACCAACTGAGCTAAAGAGCCGAACTTGGTGGGCGCTGAGGGACTCGAACCCCCGACACTCGCAGTGTAAATGCGATGCTCTAGCCAACTGAGCTAAGCGCCCGAAATTTGATGGTGGGCGAGAGAGGACTTGAACCTCCACGTCCTTGCGGACACTAGAACCTCAATCTAGCCTGGCTACCAGTTACAGCACTCGCCCGCGCAATAATTAATTCTAACGATTAACAGATGGAAATACAATGCCGAAGGTGTTTTTAGTTGGTTTGGCGTTTTTGGCGGACCATCCAATTTTCGACATTATAAAATCGGTCTGCCGCCCCATTATCAGCTTTGCGGTTGTAGCCAAAGACGGGACCCCTGGTAATATAAATATAGTTCGGCTGGTAAAGTGCTAGTGCCGGAACGTCGGCTATCCAGGCGTTCAAGAAAGCTCTGTATTTGACTACTCGCGTAGCATTGTCCGTCCGGCTGCGCCCAGCTTCCAGTGCTTCATCAGCCACTGAAGATTTATATTCACTCAGATTAGAATGTCCTTGTGAGCTAATGCTGGCCTGAGAACTGTCCCAGTAGGCGAAAACATCCGGGTCGGCGCCGATGCTGATGCCATAAACTAAAATATCGTAATCGTGGCTTGGAATTATCTGACTCTGCAGATCGTCGCCGCTATAATATGTAACGTTGGCCTTTACGCCCAGCTTTTCCCATTGCTGTTGTAAATACTGGGTAGTCAGGGAGTATTGTTGGGTGTCTTGTGAGCGCAATGAAAATTCTAAAACCTGACCATTTTTGTAACGAAGGTTTTTATCACCGCGGATCCAGCCCGCCTGATCCAGCAGCTGGTTGGCTTGATCAAAATTATAGCCGCGCTGGGTAAGTTCCGGGCTGTAGCCCAGTTGGCCGCGCAGCAGAGGGCTATCGACCAGCTGGGTTGGGCGACCGGTTATGTTGACCAGCGTCTGGCGCTCGACACCAGCCGCTAGTGCGCGGCGGACATTAATGTCACCAAGCGCGCCACGGGAAGTATTAAAAAACGCCATCACAGCACTGGTTAGTGGCGTAGCATAAAGCTGCAGGCCTTTATCTTTGGTTAGCTCTTCAGGGATTGATTCCAGACCGCTCATAGCGTTAATTTGCTTCTGCTTAAAAGCTGACACCAGTAGTTTTTCGTTACTAAAAGTAATAAGATTAAAGCCGTCGAGTTTGGGTCGGCCACCCCCGTATTTGTCAAAGGCCGCCAGGGCAATGCGCTGCTGACGGTCGGTCGTTGGGCTACCCAACA
>JBBTWK010000022.1:0-4884 GCA_038062805.1 Patescibacteria group bacterium | reverse complement strand
TTATATGCGTTTTGATAGAAGCGCTATGACCGACATGACCCGAAATGTGATCGGAACCTTAAATAACAGCGTACGCTTCTTTAAAACCTACTCCCAGCTAGATAAGTGGGAAGCCCCCAAAACACAGGATGCGCCCAGCTCGTCTAATCTGTTAGACCAGTGGATTTTGGCTAGAACCAACCAAACCATCGGACTGGCCACTAAAAGTGCCGATAACTACAAAATTGCCCACGCTATTTTGCCAGTTTTTGATCTGATTAACGACATGAGCAATTGGTACATCCGCCGCTCACGCAAGCGTTTCTGGAAGAGTGAAAACGATAAGGATAAACAACAGGCTTATGCCACCTTGCACTACACCCTAGTGACTATCTGTCAGCTAATGGCTCCTTGGGCGCCGTTTATAAGCGATAGGTTATGGCGGGAATTAACCGAAGGTCTGAAAGTAGCAGCGTCGGTACATTTGAGCGACTGGCCATCTGTTAGCAAGCCGGATAAGGCTAGTACTGAATTGCTAGATGAGATGACTATATTACGCAAACTAGTCACAGGAGGGTTAGAAATACGGGCACGGGAGGGGATTAAAGTTCGCCAGCCCCTTGGTGGAGCTACCCTTGGGTGGTCAAAGAAAATAAAGAACGAGCTACTGTCCATTGCTCAGGATGAATTAAACGTTAAAACCATTCAGTTTAACTTACTTGAGAGGGAAGGGTCCTCGGAGATCAAGCTCGCCACTAAGATAACCCCTGAACTTAAAGCCGAGGGCATATCACGGGAGTTGACTAGACAGATTCAAAATGCCCGCAAAAACGCCGGCCTCAACGTTGAAGATCGGATAAAACTCAAAATAGAGTCCGATTCGACAGAAATAACAGGGGCGATTGATAAATTTAAGCCGACCATCTTTCGTGAGACCCTAGCTACCGGAGAACTCAGCGGAGCAGGGGATTACAGTGAAACAGTTAAGGTCGAAGGCCAAGAGGTTAAAATAAGCCTTTCGAAAGCCTAGAGCAAATAGTTCTTTCCCAAAGAACCAAAAACTTTTGACACTTTGGGTCGCCAAAGTGTCGCAAAACTCCCGGACGCAGTAAAAAGAACAGAAAGAATTTGCTAACGCCTTGTACCGCGCCAAAACAACTCCCTTCGGTCGGTTCCTCACTTGATCCATAGGAGGTTCGGAACAAAGTTTCGGCTTGATTCGGTACAAGCCTACCAAATTCATCTGTTTTTACTGATGTCCGGCTTAAAGCTGTAGAGGGCTCGGTAGGTGCCGGAAATAGGCCAAATTCATCTATTTTTATGATCCACTACCCCTGTAGCATATTGACAAATTAACAAGCTTATGCTAATATGTGTGTGTTCGGTATCATCGATATCGAACCCATTGCCCGCCTAGAGTGGGTGATAGCACCTTACAATTGAAGCCTAGAATTTGCCGGGAGCAACCAGCAGATAATTCTTGAGTTATCTTCTGATTGCTCTCGGCAATCCCGCCGGAGCCAAGTGACCCCTTAGCGGGGGAAGGGAGCAGAAATGCTCACATTCTTCGGAAAATTTCTGTACAACAAGTCTGACGAGAAGACCGTATTGGTCTTCTCGTTCCGGAGAGGGACCCAGGCACTGCCCGGCGGGGCTATCCCCGTCGGCGGCTATGTCGTCGAAGGCCCTTGCGCCTTCGACGAGTCCGTGGTAGCCCAACTCCTTTGGGAGTTGGGGCATAACTCGGACGTGATCTCCCCAAAGGAGATCACCGCGAGGTTGAAGAACCTCGCGGAGGAGTACGGCTGGAGCTGGCACAGCTCCAACCCGGAGCGAACTTACGAGTTCGCACCGGGAGTTTGGTTGGGCGACCACTTCGTGGCAGCCTGCATCCAGTTCACCTAGGCTTCGGCCGGCACTTGGGTAAAGCCGGGATAAATAAACCCAAACGAGGGGTGAGCGGCCGAAAGGCTGCTCCCCCTCGGGAAAAAATATTTCATAGAGACCTACCCGGGTCTTTTTTTGTACCAAAATCTGGTGTCAATATTACCATTTTAAGCTTATTGGCTGGAGCGTATAATAGGGATTGTAGAGACAAAGTAACGGAGTTAGACAACGAATGAATAGCCAGCTTACAGAAGATAAAGTCCGCAAGGTTGTCCGCGAGGAAATTACCTCCAGTAAAGACATATCCGAAATTAAAGAAGAGCAGAAAAAACAAGGTGTTTTGCTGGAAAACCTGCATGCTAAATTCGACAAAAACATAGACCTTTTGACTAAACAAATGACTGTTAAGAAGAAGGTAGATAATCACGAAGAACGTATCACCGATCTCGAGACTAGATACAAAGCTGTGAAATCAGTGGTTGCACTACATTCAAAACAACTAGCAGTTAAATGAAAGGGGTGGATAATGACAGTACAACGCTGCGATAGCTGTAAAAAGGTTATTAAAGATAAAAGGGGTGAGTGTCTCGAGATTAAGGTGGGTTTCCATTGGGCAGAGATATGTAAGACTTGCGCCGGCCCAATAATAGGGACTATCGCAGAAAACAAGCTTTTGCCGAAAAAATTGCTCAAGGAATTAGAACTGGCCTAGATTAAGCCCGTCAACTATATCCCCAGCCTTTACATCTGTTAGCCTATCTGTTAAGCTCTAATTTGATTATGAAAAAGGCGGTAATTACAACTGGAAGTCACCAATACCTTGTATCTGAAGGCGATGAACTGGAAGTAGAGAAGTTGGCAGGCGATAAAAAGGCCGAATTTGAGGCCTTACTGGTGATTGATGGTGAGAATATCAGCATCGGCACCCCAATCGTGACTGGCATGAAGGTCGTGGCAGATATACTAGAAGCTGAAGTCAAAGCTGACAAAGTAATCGCTATCCGCTACAAAGCCAAAAAACGGGTTAATAAACGCCGCGGCCACCGCCAGCGGCTTAGCCGCATAAAAATCAAGAGCATAGGGAGTAGTGGGTAGAGAGTAGGGGGTAGTTTTGGCTATCCAATCATTCAAAGATCTAACTGTTTGGCAGAAATCTTTTGAGCTTGTTGAAAAAATTTACATATTTACATCAAAACTTCCATCTGAAGAAAAATTTGGGATAACAAGCCAGCTTCGGAGATGTGCCGTATCTATACCATCGAACATAGCTGAAGGCTACGCGCGCAATAACAGACGTGAATTCTCACAGTTTATTGGTATTGCTCGAGGCTCTGCGGCAGAGCTGGAAACGCAGTTACTAATCGTACAAAAAGTCTACGAAGCTGACGTACAAAGTGAGCTTGACCTACTAACAGAGGTACGCAAGATGCTAACATCACTGAGTCAAAAAATCCGGGTCTAACTACCCACTACTCTCTATTCTCTACTTTACTACTAAAGCGTGACATCGTGACCAATCCGTCCCGTGACCCTTGACAACGGGACGCTTATGCTTAATACTTAAAGTCGTTCACATATATACGCGCGCGTATAAAAACAAAAAAACCAAAACAAAAAAGATGAGTCCGCAGACCAAAATATGCCCGGGATGTAATAGCCCCTTCGAGGCCCGGCCTAACGCCAAGGTTTGTTCGAGTCGCTGCCGCAAACGATTGCACCGCGCCAAACAATCCCTACAGCGTGAAGTCCAAAAACTAGCCGAACTTCGACAAACGGCAATCGCCGATATCCAAAATAGTCTGGTGCCTCCCCAACTAGCAACGGCGGCGGCCGAAACTCCACCGGATTTCGGTGACGATATATCACCCCAACCATCCGAGGCTGGCTTTCTTGAAACTTCATTTGCTGAGCTAGAAACACCAACAGCCGTCCACCCCGTCGGACAGGTAATCTCACCCCAACCATCGATACCAGTATCGACACCACCAGCGCCAGCCACACAACCAGTAATACCCCGTCCAGTAATGGCCACGCCAGAGATTCAATCACTAGAGACCCAGCCAACTGCCCAGCACTGGCAGCAGCTGCAAAACTCCTGGCAGGCACCCGTCCAGATGCCGCCCACTCCACCACCAACGGTAGGCACAGCCCCCGTCCCCGAACTTAGCGGCGCTACTCCTACACCCGGAGGCTTTGACAATAATCCAGGGGGTCCAGGCCCCCTTAACTTCTTCTCCCACCGCCCCATCCTGGCTGGTCTGGGCTTCGTAACCCTGATAGTCCTAATCTCCGGAGCCTTTGCCCTATCTGGCCTGCTGGGCCAGGGTAAGCCCGGTACCACCAACCTCAGCTCCCAAACCGGTGACACCAGCCTACTAGCCGCCAAAGACGCTAAACTAAGCCTCAACTTAGATACCGTCCTGGCCAAGGGCAAGAGCCTAACCCTAGGCCAACTAATAGCTGAGCCTACCACAGGCGTCCTACAACTAACCGGTGACTTCACGGCCAGCGGCACCCTAAGTGCTTCGGGCGGCTCTACCTTCGCCAATAACTCCGGCCTGGTCATCGACAAGGTAACTGTTTGTACTAGCGCCGGCTGTATCCCCAACGTCAATATTCCGGTCGTAGCCGGCAGCAGCGGCACCGCCGCTGGTACGGCCGGAGCCGTGGCTATACTTAATGCTAATCAAACCTTCACGAGTAGTAACAAGTTCAGTACTAACTCTACTACCGCCTTCTCTATCCAAAACGCCGCTGGCACCTCCAACCTGCTAATAGCTGATACCATCTCCAGCCGGATAGGCATCGGTACTGCCACTCCTGCTTACACCCTAGATGTTAACGGCGACATCAACTCTACTACCGGCATCAGACTAAACGGGGCACTGCTGTGCAATGCCGCCGGCTGTACAGCCGCCGGCGGCTCCAACAGCTACATCCAAAACGGTACAGCCCTGCAAAGCGCCAACTTCAACATCAGCTCAGCCGCAGCTGGCTCCATCACCGCCATTATCCGGG
>JBBTWK010000021.1:0-2177 GCA_038062805.1 Patescibacteria group bacterium | reverse complement strand
AGGCCGTAGAGCTGGTCGACTGAGCTGTAATCCAGGCTAGTGAGTGTGGAGGCGGTTTTATCCAGACTTAGACCCCACAGCTGCACATTTCCCCGGCCGACGGCGACTCCGCCGCCAAAGACCAGCGTGGTCAGAGTTAGACTCACCAGAATCTTTTTTAGCACCCTGCCTTTTTTGGGTTTTTGCGGTGCTACAGTAATACCGTTCGGATTTTCCAAGTCCATCATTCCTCGAAGTTACTTATGCTTAATTATAGCAAACCCAGGCCATGAATTTCCTGAACCCTAAAAGTGTATAAACACTAGGTTGCCAACTGGCATCCGAGGCACGAACGAGTAAGTTCCGCCCCAGTCATGATTAAACTGGCTGACGGCAATGGTGCCATCGCCGTTGACTGCTTCGACATACACGGTGTGGCCGTAATAACCAATGTTGCTAACCCCTACGTCCCCGACTCTTGGATTACGGTCAACGGGGATACCAGACGCTATGGCGTTGTCGTCCCACTGGTTAGCATTACCGCGGCCACCCCAGTACGGCATATAGCGCCCGGAGGCCGCAACGCGATAGGCGGTCCACGATACACACTCGCGGTTGAACATACCCCAGGTATCGACGATACTGTCCATTGGCGCGTTGCACCAACCTTGGGGGTAAATATCGCAGCGGCTGGTCTGAATTATCTGACCGCCGCCAAACAAACGGGCATTTTCGATGGCCTGCGCTCGGCGCAACTCGCTAATCTTGGACTGGTTGTTTCTAATTTGCTGATTAAAGGCCGCTTTTTGCCCTTCAGTATAAGATAGAAGTTCGTATTGCTGGTTGTGGTCAGCCGCTAACTGGGCTTGCTGGGCTTCTTGTTCCTTAATTAGGACCTGGATTTGGCGCTGTTTTTGTTCTAGCTCTAGTTTTAGCTCGGTAATTTTCTCGACCGTTCTTTTTATCTTGCTTTGCACCGAGTTACGGTACTGCTGTTTATCGACGAACTCGCTCAAGTCTTTGCTAGCCGCCAGAATCTCGAGGGTTGAAATTTGGCCTTCCAGATAGATGGTTTTTATGTTTATACCAAGTATCTGCTTTTGATGAGCCAGCTCGGCTTGTTGCTCGTCTATTTGCTGTTGTAGTTGGTTGCTTTGGTGCTGGTTGTCCAAAATGGCTTGACGAAGATTGTTAATTTGGGTCGTCAATTTATCGACAGCGTCCTGATAGCTAGCCGCTTGGGCTGCCAGCTGGTTCGCGGCCTGTTGCTTGGTGGCGTTTTGCTCCGAGAGAGCCCGGATTTGCTCGTCATATTGGTCAGCGCTGACCACGACACCAATAGAAACGCTAGCGCTCAGAGCGACCATGACAATAATGGCACTTAAGGAGTGCTTGATTCTACCGCTATTTTTGAATTTTTGTTTTAGCATTAACACTTTGATAGTACTTCCTCCCTCTCATTAATGTCAAGGTTGAACACCTACGACTATTATATCAACACGACTTCACACTTGAGGCTCTGGCTAGGCGCTCAGCGTGTCAACGGACTAAGCTGTATTTAATACAGTGAAGGGGTAGCGGAGCCTGCAACAACGCCAGAGTCCAAGAGTGCCAGCGGCACTGTTGGGTTTGCCAACAGACAGGCTGGTATGGTGTGAAGTCGTGTGTCTATTTGAGTTTCAGATACCTTCGGGCGGCAATGGCGGAAGATAAGGCACCTATTATTATACCGGCCAGCATTTGGACGGTCAAAATTAGCCATAAGTTCTTTTTGAAGTAGTCACTGGAATATTTGATGTCCAGCAAGCCCAGGCTGCTGGCCTGCAGCGTCGAGGAAGCTACCGCGAACAAGGCGCCGCAAATTAGCAGCGACATAGCCGCCGCGACGACGCCGTAGAGCATAGTTTCCACAATATATGGTCCACGGATATAGCCAGGTGTGGCGCCGAGCAGGCGCATAATTACCAATTCATCGCGGCGATTGAAAATAGTCATTCGAATAGTGTTAAAGATGATTAGCATCGAAATAATAATAAAGACGATGATGCCAACGATGCCGGCCTGACGGAAAAAATTCGTCGCTTTGGCAATCTTATCAATCGCCGCTTTGCGGTCGCCACTGTAGCTGGTCGGGTCAGATTGTAGCGCTTTAATTTCCGGTCTATCGAGGTAGTCTTTTATGCTTTCTAGTTTATTGG
>JBBTWK010000020.1:0-10249 GCA_038062805.1 Patescibacteria group bacterium | reverse complement strand
GTTAACTCTAAAAGGTTATGTTTACAACCGACAGGTTGTATAATGGCTATAAATCGGATAAGGTTTAAAAATGCCACCCAATTCTAATACCTCTCCTCCTCACAAAAAATCCTTTGTACCTGCTTTGTCTAAAAGAATTTGGTTGGCACTGGGTATGGCAATAGTTATTGCCGCCGCGACTGGCACGTTTTATTACTGGTATGTACCCAACAACCAAAAATCCACCAAAACCTCCCAGGTTTATAACGCTACATACACCAAGCTAGACTCTTTTAAACTAACTGGTTCAAACGCCGGCAGCGGTATCAGTTTTGATAAGCCGGTTGAGTTTGGGCAGGACTCTGGCTCCACAAGCGAGAGCAACCGTGTAATATTGTCTGACTATAAAAAGGCCAATGAAACTGTTGCGATTGGCAGTATAGGGGCAAGTTCGGTATATCTTGATACTTCCATTCTTCAAGAGTTTGTTAAAATTTTTAACCAAGTTGTTACCAGCCCACAAGATAAGCAAAGTCAGTCTGCACCCGAATCAATACTACTGCTCATAAGCTCCAACTTAGACCCGCGGTTTGCGGCCACTTTGGGCCAAGCCCGGGCATTAACTACCCCCAACTTAAAAACTAACACCTGGGAATTTGATTTTACAGCCGCCCCCCAGCAAGCCAAAGACAAGCAGGCTTTGCCTAATATACGGGGCAAGGCGGTATTTGCCGTTAGCATCAGTACCTTTTATAACTTTGTGGTATATGCCACGGACGATAACTGGCAAAATAACCAAAAAATCTGGCAGCAGGTTATCGATAGTATAAAAATAGACCAATAAACTCATCCGCACCCCAACCGGGTGTTTTTTAATCCCCTAATTTTTAACTTTTTTACGGTGGAATTTTTCGCGCCCGGTTTAATTATTGACAAGCCTCAACAGAACTTTTTGCGCCATTTCAATCGTGGCTCGGCTATTTTCTCGATGCGGATTGACTTCGACTAGGTCAATAGACTTACGTTTGGCGTGGGACAAAATATCAAGAACGTCAAAAACTTCGTCAGGCCAAAAGCCGTTTGCGGCAGGCGTGCCAGTTGCGCTTACAAGCTTCCTATTAAATACGTCGATATCAAAACTAATGTAGATGTGATTGAATTTTTCAATAAATTTTCTAATATGTGCCAGTGATACTAACTTATTTTTGGACAAATCATCGGAGGTTATGTTAATTATTTTTTTGGATACAAAGACTTTTTTTTCTTCATCTTCTAGTTCCAAATTACCTATAAACATTATCTGCCCCGGCTTCAAACTAGAAGGCACTACAGCGGCTATGTCGGGGCTGTCAAATTCATCTATAAAAGGCCTAAGCCACATACCGTGGAAATTGCCTGACGGGCTAGTTTTGAACAAGTGAACGTCGCCGTGTGAGTCAAACTGAATATAGCCGACACTGGCAGGGTCCATCCGCGTAAGAACAGCCAGCAGCGAGCCGAAAGCGACGCTGTGGTCTCCACCGACCACAACCTGAGTTTCGTTTGGCGACAAACTAGTGTTAACAAGCTCGGCAAACCTCTTTGATAGCTGCGCTATAGTCTTTTGATAGTCACTTTCTTTGATGTCTTGGGGCAATGGAAATTTATAGGCTGTAACCCGGGGATTGCTAAAATGCCGTAGAAATTCTTTGGTGATAACCGAGTCAGACCCGTCCTCGACGCCCAAATTCAATTTAGTACCTTTGTGCGGTACGTTAATCATTCCGAGGCGAGAATAGGTTTTGAAAAAATGCGGTCTCACGCTCACATTTTTTCAGGTATTGGTATTCCGAGCAAGTACATCCCGCGTCGCAGAACTGTGGTGGTGGCCAGACACAACCGCAGCCGGCTGGTTCTTACTTGCGGGTCTTCGGCTGATAATACCGGGTTATTTTTATAAAAACTATTGAAGGCGCTGCAAAGACCATACAAATATTCTGATAAAAGCGACGGTTCATTTTTGGTGACAGCATCTTGAATGGCTTCTGGTAATTCACCTAGTTTTAATGCCAGTTTGGCCTCAAGATCATCACTTATTTTGAACGGTGTGTCAAAGTCGATTTCTTGGCCTTCTTCGAGTTTTCGGAAGATAGCATTGATCCGAGCGTTGGTGTATTGCAGGTACGGGCCACTGTTGCCCTTGAAAGACAGCACCTCGTCCCACTTAAATTCAATACCGCGGGTCCGGCCCTGGCGTAGTTCCGAATAAACTACCGCCCCAACACCGACGTCTTCGGCTATTTTGTCTATCTCCGCTTCACTAAACTCAACGCTAGATTCACCAGCATGCTCCTGGACGATTTTACGAGCGCGCGCCACAGCTTCGTCAAGAACGTCCTCCAGAAAGATCACATTGCCCTTACGGGTCGACATTTTACCTTCGGGCAGCTTGACCATTCCAAAGTAAACATGCTCGGTTTCTGGCGGCGTTTCGCCTACCGCATCCGAGTATCTATTAAAAGTTTCAAAGACTTGTTGGAAGTAATGCTTTTGTTCACCACCAACGACATAAATGACTTTTTCCGGCTTAAACCATACGCTACGCGCCGCCAGAGTTGCTAAATCGCGAGTAGCATAGAGGCTCGTGCCATCTGATTTCTGAATTGGTAGTGATTTTATATTGCTATTTTCATCAAAACCGACAACTACCCGATCGAGATCGTCTTTGCTGGCTAGGCCAACTCCCTTCAAAGCTTCGACGATCTGCGGCAGCATTTGGACATATTCGGACTCGCCGAGAATATATTCAAAATTACTACCGAGTCGTTTATAAATTTGGCCGGCTTCCACCATGCTAATATCTAACGCCCAGCGCCATAGCTCGCGGGCTTTTGGGTCACCGCGCTCTAATTTCCCGAACCACTCCAGCCCCTTGCGCCTCAGCTCCGAACCAGTTTCGCTTACGGCTTCTTCGTCCTCAATCTCACTGTTGATGCGCACATAAAGCTCCAACAAACCCTTGATTGGGTCGCCACCATCTCTTAACTCGGGCACTTGATCGCCCCACAATTCATAGGCATGTCCTAAAATACCGAACTGGGAACCCCAATCGCCTAAGTGGTTATCTCTTATTACCCGATAGCCACAGTTCTGATAAAGACGCCCCAGGGCTTCGCCAATTACAGTCGAGCGCAAATGGGCAACCGTCATCTGCTTGGCAATATTTGGCGAGGATGTATCGAAGATAACTGTCGCCCCGTCGCCCGCATTGAATGAACCATATTTTTCACCCAATGCCTCGATCGTTCTGATGACGGATGTCCCTACCACCTCGGGACTGAGCCTTATATTCAGGTATGGGCTTTCGAGTGATAGCCCTTTCACGACAGACTCATCGCTTAACGATGCGGTTAATTCATTAATCTTTTGGTTAACTACTTCCGGCCCGGCTTCAGCCAAAGGCTTAAAGAGCCGTACAGCATAATCGCTGTCGATATGATCCGGGGGCCGTTGTAATTTTACTTCACTTCCAAAACGAGCTTCCAATTCTTCCTGGACCTGGCTTTGGATATAAGGAAGATCATATTCTGATATATCCGGAATTTCATGGACTGGAGGTTCGTATATCGGTTGGTTCTCGGGGGGGCGGGGCGGAACTTCAATATCTCCGTATCGCGTAGGTAGCTGCTCGGATAATCTTTCGTTATTAGTATCAGCCATCTATTTTTCCTTATTACTTGAGCTTGAAGATAATGATTTGCAAAAGCCTACACCTGCTCCAGATTAAGTACATAATTATCACAAATCTGTATAAAAAGCAAATTTATTCTACAAAGCAAGGCTGCAGTTATCCGTAGTGTTTAAGTCTATTTTGCCCAAGCTTTGACAATTTGTTCGTAAATATCTACAGCTTGAAGAATTTGGTCGGGGTAACAGTACTCGTTGGTCTTGTGTGCTTGGTTTTTTTCACCCGGGCCAAGTATAACTCCTTTTACTCCGAGTACTCTCAAAAAACCTAAATCTGCTGATCCTTCCGAAACGGTTAGTTCCGCATCCGGGACGATTTCCCTGGCTATCTTTATTATTTTTTCATTTGGATCAGTGTAACCTGCTGGTGCTGGCGGAAAGGCAAATTCTACCTTTACCCCTGATTCCTTACCAAGTTTCTTAATTCTCTCGAAAGCTACTTCATGAAAATCGGGGGTAGTTCTTATGTCAAAGGTTGCTATACAGGTAGATGGAAATTTGTTTGGTGATTCGACTTCAATCGTTTCATGGTCACCCTCTTTCTTATTAGCTACTCCGGCTTGGATTGACGTTATTTCTCCGATCGTGGGAGGTTCAAATTTCCCATCAGTAAATTCTTCGCTCCATTCAATAAATTTATTCTGTAGTAAATCCGCAAACCCTATCATTTGCCTTACCGAATGGGTCTTTAGTAAATGCGGCCTTGACGCATGTCCTGAGTCTCCCTCTGTCGTCATCCTGAGGAATAGATTGCCCCTATGGCCATGTTCTAGTTCTTTTAGACTCGTCGGTTCTGTAAAAATGGCCGCCGTTTCGTCGTACTGTTGCACATACCCTTCTTTTTCAAACCAATCGGCAAAACTTTTTGTGCCAGAACCGTCTGTTTCTTCATGCACTACGTACGTAAACCACATATCGACGGGTATTTCGCCGCTGGCCGCAGTTTCTTCTGCTAGCAACATCGAGGCAGCCAATCCGCCCTTCATGTCACTTGCGCCTAAGCCGATGATTTTATCCTCAACTTTTTGGGGGTTCCATGGTCCGTACTCCCAAGGCTGACTTCCGCTTGAGACGGTGTCCATATGGGAATTAAAAATGAATGCTCTGGTTGTATCTTTACCCTCAAGCCAGACCACCAAGTTATCTTCTTGAGCAAAGCTTGCAATGTTCCTCTGCTCAAACCATCTGGCAATGAATCCTCTTAGAAGGGCTTCCTCGCCTGAATATGACTTTATTTCAATTAGATTCTTAAGTAGTTCTTCGTGATTTGTCATTCGAGGAACTATACTACTATCAGACTGCCTAAATCAAGACTGAGAGATTCTATCAATGTCAGCCCGCTAAGCATTGTTTAATAGGGGCTATCGTCTCCAAATTTGTCTTGGACTTTGCAGTCCGACATCAACAAAACTGACCCATATTACCAACCCAGCAGGTAAAGAGATTGACAATTCCAAGTTTCAAGGTTAAAGTATTGTCAATGTCGAAGGAACCTAGGTCTCCTAGTCGACCTGCGGCATGAAACCGTTTTTTTTAATTTTTGGTGAACAAATATGTCTAGAGCAGAGATTAAATGGCCAGCCCAAAGTACTGTGGACGTCAGTGTCGAAACAGATTTTGTCTATATCATTAGAAAAGACAACGAGTTTACTGTACAAAAGATTAGTGAGAATATAAGCTCGCACAACAATCTTGAATTAGGACATACAAAAGCGGTATTGGCCCAGCACTACGACACATTCATAGTAAAACTAACGGATATTTTGAGTTGGGGTTTCGCTGGTAGGGGGAAATGCGAGATACATTTATACAACCCGGACGCTCTCGAGGGAGCCTTAAAAGAAAAGGCCAGCCAGAGACCAATTGTCAGCCTTGACCCACTGATGTCTGAAGGAGTCCACTCAATGAATGTCTCAAGGGGCTACTTTCTCGGGGGCAAACAGGACTTTGGGCAGATTGCCAGACCCGGGAGTGAGTCGTTGGATGAACAAGCCTCAAAATTGAAAGCGACTATCGGAGAGGTGGCAGTTGCACTCTGCGAAGACGACATATTCAGTGGTGGGAGCGTCACCACCGCGGCTGAAACTTTGATCAAAAGTGGTGTAGATATAGAGACCATAGTAGCTGGAATACAAGTCGGTAATCCAACAGCACTTAGCGATATGGGTATCGACCTTGACTCCGTCGTAAGCTACGCTACAACCGACGGAAGTGACATATTCGAAAAAGTCGATCTCGGGGATCCAAGAGACTATTTTTTTGGGGCCAGTGGATTAGTGGTGAAACTGCCTGATGGAAACTATGGCCGATGCCCCTATATTGTGCCATTCGTGAGCACTCACGAACGGGCCGGCATACCTCTAGAAATTGAGCGAGAATTTGGGCTTGCTGTACTAAAAGCCAACCTCGACTTCTTTTGTGACGCTGAAAAGGCTCTATCGACAACCATAATGCTCCAGCATATGGACACCGCCTTTGGTTATATGATGCATGAACTGTACGGTGTACCCTACGACATATCTATGGTCCAACTAACAACCTACGTAATGGAGAATATTGATAGAATTTGGGAGATTACACAGCATCACGGCGGTGTGCAGGAAGCACTGGCGCCACTTGAGCTACCAAAAAAAATGGTATTATTGGATGTAAACGGAACGCTTATTGCCGATGATGCGATTGATGGCTCCATCGATCCAATTAGTATCAGGGAGTTACAGGGTCAGATTAATAGACTCAAAGCTCATGGTGTTTCGGTCGGACTTTGCTCTGACTCACCTCTACCGCAGCTCCTAGAGTACGCCAAAAACCTCGGTATAGAAGGCCCTATTGTGGCCGAGAATGGTAATATCGTATACCATAATAGTTACACTGTAACATTGAAGGAAATGCCCAATATCGCTGAAGTTAAGGCCCTAATTAGCGAACTCACAAACACGGGCGACTACAAGCAGATAGCTGATTGCGTGGCCGTTGAATTTGGTGGCTCTGCACCAAACTCAAATGGTGAATGGGCGTTTGGTGCAAATCGAGAAACTTCAGTAACGGTATTTGGGCCAGCCGACTTTATAGTTAACGCTAATGCTTCGTTGGAATCGTTCCCTGAAGTTAGCGTTGACTACAATCCGTTGTCGCCCAACTACTTAATGATCCATACGAGCGACTACAGACAGGCTAAGTCAGAAGCACTGTCATTGCTGACGGCTCATGGCTCAAATATTGTAATGGTGGGCAATTCGATGTCGGACTGGATAGATCCAAAGGCTAATGTGAGGTGTGCTTTTGTGGGCGGAGCTAGAATTTCTGAGACAGTAATTGAGCGGGCCGAATACCTTTCAGATAAACCTTTGGTGTCAGGCGTCATTGACATACTTGGGCTAATTAAATGAGGGCTAGAACTATTCTAACAGACCCCGGTATTGATGACCTGGTAGCCTTAGCCCTGCTTCACAAGCTAGCTCCAACCGCAAAAAATCACCTAGTTTCGACGTTCGGTAACGCTGCCGAGAAGATTACAGCCATAAATGCTAAGGAGTTTATAGCCTTCGCGGCACCACATTGGAAATTTGTAAGCGGAGCGTCGAAGCCTTTTAGTGGTTCCGTGGAGCGACCGTGGCCTGACTACTTTCACGGCTCCGATGCAACCTGGGGTGTTCACCCTAAGGTTGCAACCGAAGGTGTTAAGGTAGTAACTAGTTACCCGGCGGGCCATGTTTTGTCGCTGGGGCCTCTGACCGAGGCTGCAGGACTGCTAGAGCGGACAATCTCTAAGATGACAGTCATGGGTGGGGCCTTTAATATTAGAGGCAATGAAAGCCTTTACGCCGAAACAAATATTGCATTTGACCCGGATGCTGCAAAGTACTTCTTCGCCAATGTGCCCAAGGATAGCGTTTCGATAGTGCCACTCGATATTACTAAGAAAGCCCAATGGTCAAAAAAACAAATTAGTCAGATACCAGAAAAAGATGAGGTGAATATATGGCTCAAAACACTATTGCAAACGTGGTTTGAGCGGTACAATCACGAACGTGAAGAAAACTTTAACTTGCATGATCCACTGGCAGTCTGGCTTGATTTTTACCCAGAGCAAGCAATATGGCTAAAAAGTGGCGTTGATGTCGTTCTGGAGAGCAACAAGCGGGGGGAAACTATACTTAACGACAGCAATCCAAGCTGTGCTATTGCTCTAGATTTAATAAAGCCTAAAAATATTTCGAAAGAAATATTCAGTGCAATTTTCGATTAGGAGATAAAATGAAGAATGAAGTTAGTCCAGCCCTCAACGACGAAGAGTTCAGAAAGCTCCAGCAAGAATATAGCCAAAGATCGGAAAGGTTTGATGTCGAGCTACTAAAAATTCCAATACTTGAATCCGGCGAGAAACTTATTGTTTTGACAGAATTGTCCGAAAAATCGACAGGGAGCATCATTATCGGGGATATTGAAAATACGCTTATCAGGGAAACATTAGGCACTGCCATGATGTATGCCGCTGAGCATTTTAACGAACAAGGCCTGGTCCTTAAGGTGGAAAGTGCCTATCGCAGTCTGGATGAACAAAGAAGAAGGTTCATCAAACGATACCAATCAATGGAGGCTAACTTCCCTGATAAAACCGAAGCCGAGCTATTAACCCTCGCTAATACCTACACCGCGGGCATACCAATTTTAGCGGCTCACACAGCCGGCGCTGCCGTGGATGTAACCCTTTTAGATAAAAATGGTCAGTTGTTAGATTTTGGGGTGCCTTATAATTACGGGGATATCGAATCAATTACAGACTTTCCCCATCTTTCGGACGAAGTGAAACAAAACAGAAAAATATTAAAGAATGGAATGGAGAAATTTGGGTTTGTAAATTATCCGTTTGAATATTGGCACTACAGCATAGGCGATGTCTGCGCGGCACATTTAACTGGTCAAAAATACGCGAAGTTCGGACCAGTTAATTACAATCCAGAGTCAAATAAGACTTCGTTTCCCAAAATTACGAATGCATTTTATACATTTTTTAAAACATAATGAGCTATTCAAACGAAAAATCTGACCCGCATATGAGTTTCGAAGATAAAGTTGTAATAGAACCGAGACTACTTCGAATCGCTTCGGAAGTCGCAGATTTGGCGGATGTAATTATTAATGTACAGTCATGGGGCAACCAGTTAAGTCCATCTTCAGCGCCTCAGCTAGTCATTATCAAAAGAAAAGCTACGAGCGCGGAAGGGACTGGCGTACTTTTTGAGTACATAACCCATCGCCCAGGTATTAGTTCAGTCGGAGGAAAGCAACTTGCTCGGCTGCAACAATCTTTTCCTGACGGGGATGGCATATCCGTTATCAATGATGTTGTTGAACAAAGATCTGATAGCTCATTTGTCAGACATCGTCGCAGTAACTTTATCTCAGATACAAGAAATGAAAGTAAACCAGCAATAAAACCGGCGTCAGCCCGTACTATAGTGGCAATGGCTAGGTTAGCGGCATATCACATAACAAAAGATAATATCCCTGGATAATAACTTAGCTCTATTTTATTTCTTCGAGTGGTGGAATTTTTCGTGGACGGCTTTTGATATCATTGAACGATGAAAACCATTTCCAATCAGATATTTAAATTTGAGGCTAAACAACCCGGGCCTTGCTTGGCTATATTCGCTGGTGTCCACGGCAATGAAAAAGCTGGAGTGTGGGCTTTGCGAGAATTATTACCCAAGCTACAACCAACGCGCGGTACTCTGTACTTAGCATTTGCTAATCCACCGGCAATAGAAAAAAACGTTCGGCTGGTCAATATAAACCTCAATCGTTGTTTTTTCAAGGACAATCAAGATAATACTTATGAGAATACTTATGAGTACAAGCGTGCCAGAGAACTTATGGCTATCTTGGATGAGTGTGAAGCACTGTTGGACCTACATGCATTTAATGATAAGCGGGGTGAGCCTTTTATCATTTGTGAAGAAAATGCACTTAACATAGCTGCCAAACTCGACCCAACTATTATCTCAACCAATTGGAGTGAGGTGGAGCCAGGTGGGTCAGATGGCTACATGTATAAATCTGGTAAGATAGGCGTTTGTTTGGAGTGTGGTTCAATTTCTAAATCAAAACAGAACCAGCCGCTTGCAGTAAAAACGATAAAGCAGTTTCTTAAATATTTCCAAATGCTAGATTCAGATGTGGAATTTTCTACCAATCCCAAGCGAACCATTAAGGCTAGCTATTCAGTCATCAGGACTTCGAAAGATTATCATCTCAAGCCAGGCATGACTAATTTCCATGAACTTAAGACTGGCGAAGTGTATGGCAGTCAGGATGGTAAGAATTTCATTGCGCAAGAGGGCGAATGCATAATCTTTCCGAGGTTAGATCCAAAAATTAATGCCGAGGCCTTTGTTATCGGTCGTGAAGGGATGATTTAGTCCAAAATTTGCTTTGCAAGACACAAGTACAACCAGCTGAGTCATTTTTTGGAGCGGTGGAATTTTTCGTGCACAGCCTTCAAATGGGGATCAGTTACGTGGGTGTAGATTTGGGTGGT
>JBBTWK010000019.1:0-7591 GCA_038062805.1 Patescibacteria group bacterium | reverse complement strand
CCGCTAAAATATCCTGCGTTATCATATTTTTGAGAAGAGTGGTCTTTCCTGTTCCCGTCTGACCGATAGTGTAGAAATGTCTCAATCTGTCTTCTCTGGTCATATAAATTTTCGTTTCCATATTCCTGTGTTTGTTGATTCCGAGAATAATCCCATTTTGGGCGATATCAACAGGCGCGGGCGCGCTTCCTGCTTTCGCCTGCTTCAACTGAGGAGAAGACTTAACGCTAGACGATGGGAAATGCAAGATGCTGGTTACTTCTTTTATATTAAGCGGCAGAATATAATCTGCCGGATTTTTAACAGTTTTGGACATATCTTTAGACAAATTATAGCTTCTATCGGTATATCTGTAAAACTTATCGTTCAAGGTGTTACAATAAATTGGGCCCATGGGGAGTGGCCAAGTGGTAAGGCGCTGGTTTTTGGTACCAGTATTCGGGGGTTCGAATCCCTCCTCCCCAGCCATCTTTCGCTAAAGCTATAGAATGGCTTCTTCGCTCCTTGCCCTCCATAGTCTTTAGTGGCGACGGAGGGTATAATCAGCTAAATGAAGCAAGTAGATAGTATTTCTGTCGCTGAATTGATGGAGATGGCAAAGAAGATGTACGGCGGGCTTGTTAAAGGCGTGGTGGATATCAAAAAAGACCTGCTGGTAGTAGATGCGGAACTCCACGCCGATCAAGAGGCGTACTTATTAGAAAAAGGCTCAGACCAGCAAGACTTATGGGGCATAAATTTATATCCTGCCAAATTCGGCACTGGTGATTTCGTAGAGTTTGATTCGATGGTTAATATTCGACCCAGCCAAAAAAATATGAGCCGTAGCGTTGAAGACGAGCAAATCCGCAAAAAGATAATCGAGCTCGTAAATCAAAAGGTGGTCAAGTGAAAACTTACGCTGTTGATAGAAATAAATGGCAAAGACTTAGCTTATTCGAACAGATGGGTAATATCGGCAGCGAAGTTGGACGAACATTTCACGCAGAACTCAGGGGCGAGGATTATAGGGAGGTTATGGCTCGGGCACTAGATCTTTTCGACGCGACTGTCTCTAACCCCAAACTAAGTGCCCCCAGACGCCGGGAAATCTTGCGGGCCAAAGAAGAATACCTATCTGCAATCGACAATCAATCTAAACGCTCTGGAATCGAAAATTACTTTATGCAATTCGCCATTGCCGCCCGCATAACCCGCTGACTGCGTGCCCCGTAGATTTTTATAATATCTTATGGTGTTTTCTCGAGGTCGAGAACTTAAACCGATCTGCGCTTACTAGCGAATATATTCGGATTATGTTATAATACTGGTATGTATTTACCCAGGCCGGAGGATATTAAGGATATCCCGCCCCGACAACTACCGGAGATAGCCGTCAACTACTTCGTTGACCGGGCCCGTTATCTTGGCAATCTGGCCATTGAGAGTATTAATGACTTTGACCGATTTATGGAACTTGATGTTATGGAACGCTATGTCATTCATTTCGCGCTGGCAGATCGCACCTATAAGATTTCTAAAGAAAAAAGCAGTACCGAGCGTAATATTTACCTGGTAGACGTGGTACCGCCAGGTGATATTGCCGGGCTAGGCGAAGTTTCGCAGTCTTTGACATCCGTATCACCGTACGCTGCCAATAAACCCCTAGTCCTCAACACAGAGACCGTGGGAGGGTTCCAGCGCCAAGGTTACGGCCAACGGCGATATCTAGCCATGAATGCTGCCTCGTTATTGATTTTCGGTAAACCCTTACATTCACGCGAAGCTGGTAGCATGCGCACCACTCAGGCTACCCGCCGCTGGGATGCTTTAGTCCGTGAAGGCCTGGCGGAATCATACGAAGAACTTAGCGAAAATTCAGGCCAGCCGTTCCGGCGTTACCGCTTCAAACCCTCCATCGCCTAAGCGCTGCATCCTTCCCATTTTACTTATGCTTGCAGATTGAGTGGTGCTTGGCGACAATAAAGTTATGGCACGACCCGAAGATCAACCGCTATCAACTGACGAGCTACGGCAGGCAGAGCCAAGAAGGCCATTGAGGGTATTTGAGATCAATCTTCTTAGAGACAGAATTATCGATGTCGAGGGCGAACTCGCCGCTGCAGAGAAATTGGTTGTCCAAAAGAAAGCTGAAGCCAATGATCTACACCAGCAATGGCGGGATGCCGGACTCTTGGGCCGCTAGCGTGGATCCGACAACGATTAATTCCCTCTAAAAATTCTCCCAGCCCAGCCAGTCTGATGTTATAATTTAGTTATAACATCGGGAGAAGGGGTGATGATTAGGAAGATTATCAAGATTGGCAATTCGGAAGGGGTGACCATACCGGCATCGGTGATGAGGGCCTATGGTTTAAGCGCCGGGAAAAGGCTAGAAATCTTAATCGGTAAACCGGGAAGTGAAGTGCGTTATCTGGAACTACTGCGGGACATGGAAGAATTCCAAAAGCGATCACAGAAGAAGTCCAAGACGCCCCCACGCTAATTCTAGACGTTATAACATTGTTATAACGTTGTGAGAATGAATGGTATGCGTGGTGAGTGAGTAGAGTGCGTAGAGTGTTATAACTTTGTTATAACCCGGGAAGAGAGTACGCAATTTACTCATGCTTGCATTTATACTTTGATTTACGATACTTAGAGCAAAAGGAGATATATTTTGAGTAATAATGAGTGTGCACCCGAGGTCTTAAAAGAAGTCCGACTTGCCGAAGGCGACAGGATTCGAGTAACTACTATGACGGGGACTATTTATGACATTGAAGTAGGCGAGGTTGAAACGGACCTGCTTCAGTCAAGAGTTATTCGAAAGCCAATCGACAAAGAGAATCCAACAGTAACTGAAGAAATCTATGAAAAGGTCGGGATTATAGGAGACTACCGAGTAGGGATGATTGTCGGCGGCAAATCGATGGACGTTATTGGCCTGAATGCCGATACCGGTGAAAGAGTAGTCCTCCGAACTACCCCTGTTGAAACAATCGCTTACATAGAGGAGGCTACTGGTTCCCAGGCCGTAGACTCTGGAGTGCTGCCCGGAATTACGTATACCCCTGCAGAAGCGATTGGTCCAGATGAATGGAAAATTCAACGTGCAATATCTGCTGATCCCAAAAGTCCCGGAGAAACAATTGGGGCCGCCGGCGGCATCGCAACCCAAAAGTAACAAAACTGTATCCTTTCCAGCCTGTCCGCCGCAGTCGTAGACAAAGGGAAAAACATTCTTGAGGCTAAAGAAGTAGTAATATAGGCAAGATGCTAAAGATTACTGATAAACAGTTCGAAGATATTGTCAGCCAGGCTATAGACTCCATCCCGGCGCCTTATATCGACCGGTTGGAAAACGTCGCTTTTATAATCGAAGGCTTGCCGACTCCGGAGCAAAACAAACAACTCGGCCTGCGCTGTAATAGTCTGCTTTTTGGTCTTTACGAGGGCGTGCCCTTGCCCCAGCGCCAGGGCACAACCAAACTTCTACCCGACAAGATAACTCTTTTCAAGAAACCGCTGAAAGCCACCAGTAATGATATCGTCGAGCTTACCAAAAACATAAAACATACTATCTGGCACGAAGTAGGTCATTACTTTGGGCTTAATCATGCCAGAATACATGAAATCGAGAATAGATCCTCCGGAAAATAGCCCGAGTGTCGGATTCATTCCGTACCCGGCGCGATAAGAAACCGCGAAGCGGTGTCTTATAAGGCGTCAGCCGCAATCCACGATCTCGAACACCGAAAATAACCTCTAGGCTCGAAAAATCCTTGCTTGTCCGCACCGTCTACCCCGTAGACGTTGGCGGGAAACAGCGCTATAATCTTGATATAAGTGGAGTAAAATCATGGCACAAAAAGTACTCGGCAAAGTCACTCACTACTACGACCATCTGGGCGTCGCGGTAATAAAGTTGGCTAAGAGCGCTGTCCTAAAAAAGGGCGATAAAGTTCAGTTCAAAGGTAATAACACCGACTTTACCCAGGAGGTCGTTTCTTTGCAAGCGGACCATAAAGACGTCGATTCAGTCAAAGCCGGCGAAGACTTCGGTTTAAAAGTCGACAAACCGGTCAAAGAGAACGACCAAGTTCTAGCCGCTTAGCCTGAGGAAAAAATAGCTGAGGGAAAAAAGTAGTTGTATTTTACCACTTCCCGATGTTATAACTTTGTTATAACATCGGGAGTAAAGGGGATGATTAGGAAGATTATCAAGATTGGCAATTCGGAAGGTGTGACCATACCGGTTTCGACCATAAAAGCCTATGGCTTGAGCGTTGGGAAAAGGATAGAGGTCTTGATTGGGAATCCGGGCGGTGAAATATATTATTTGGAACTCCTGCGGGACATGGAAGAGTTCCAAAAACGATCACAGAAGAAACCTAAGACGTCTGCCAGGACGCTCGCAGGTTAATGCAGGGCGTTATAACTTTGTTATAACGACGGAAGGAGAGTATGCAATTTACTTATGCTTGTATTTTTTATCTATTGTTAGATAATGTTTCTACAAATGAGTAGCCTAGAACGACCACAAGTTGTGTTAGTAACCCGATCGATTATTACTGATAATTCGAATGAAATTTTACTATTACGCCGTTCTTCGGACTGCTTCCACAACACAGGGCTATGGGAAGTTCCTGGAGGAAAACTTGACCCCGGCGAAGATTTACCTCCAGCTCAAGAACGAGAAGTCAAGGAGGAGACGGGGTTAATAATAAAGGCTAGCCGCCGGCTGGTAGCAGAAGAACATTATCTTATTAAAAAAGGCCCTTACGAGGGGTCCCTTTTCATTGGGCTTTATGGACTTGCAAGAGTAGTCGGCGGAAGTTTCAGACTTAGCGCAGAACATGATAGATTTTCGTGGCCATCACCAGAAGCTGCCCTCGAATTTTATGATCTAACATCTGGAACCAGAAACGCATTAGAGGTTGCGCAAGATATAGATCGCTAAATCTTTTGACCTTGTTCAGTTTTTTTTCTGGTTTTAACCCACAAAAAAATATAAATAGACAATAGACAACAACGTTATAACTTTGTTATAACGCCGGTGGGTGGTACGGGGCAGGTGGTTGGTTAGAAAAAATTCTCAGAGCAGATGGAGCTCATGCTTGCGTTTCAATAATTTGGAGTTAATAATACATCCTGAAATGATTCAGGAGTTCCGATGACACACGAGCAAAAAACTCAAGGACCCCAATTTAGCTTTGAAGAAATACTGTGGACGGGTCGACACATTACCGAGGATGGTGAATTTGTAGAAAGAAGCCTGGATTTTATGCGCACACTACTTAGCGAGGGCATAGTCACAGGTGTTATTGACAATGATTATGCCGCCAATTTACCAATTCGATACCATGTCCAGGGTGTGTCTGTAGAATTCTTACCGCATTGGGGATTTTATAGAGCAGGTGATATGAGCTTGACTGTACCCGAGAGCCTGGAACTACTTAGCTATGATCTAGACGCCGCCAGACATATCGAGGCGCGGAGACACTGAAGACCACATAATCGACTACTCCAAGATCTTAGACCCCGACTGTATTCTTTCCAAAAACAGCGCAGCCGTCCATAGCTAACAGCGCCGGGGGTAAAATTTAGGCAATTAGAACCGCCCAAAGTAGCCAGTATCCTAGACGTAGGATAGTTTTTATGCTATAGTATTTCTAATTATGAGTAGTGTGTCTGAGAAGTCGCACAATATAACCGTCTCTGAAGCGATAGAGCTTAATAAAGAGATGGGTTCGCTATTGGCTGAAGCTCAGCCGGATGAACGAGAATATCTTTTGGCTGAATTTGCTAAAGATCCTACTTACAGTATCGCGATCACCGGAGTAAAGACCGCGATAGGAGTTCTAGGCCATGTTTCAAACAGAATAGATAGCCTGCGGAGCACTTCGGATGAATCGAGTGTACCTTACGAAGCTAAAGACCTGCTCGCTGAGCTTGATGAGGATCATGAGCAAATTGCCGCCCAGGCCGAACAGCAAAAAAAGGATATCGCCGACATTCATAATCTCTTAGACAGCTATGATGCCGAATTTACCGCTAATGGGGGGTCAACTAAAGCTCAGCGAGCAGCTCTAAAAAGATACCTCAACGGTGAATGCAAAATTCGCTGGTCAGCCGAACAATTAGCCGACGACCCAATGCGGCTGAAATCCATAATGGATAGCGTTTATAGCAAAACCGGAATATCGGATACTACAAAATATGACGTCAAAAACCACATATTAGACAACGTCAAGAAGTACATTGTCGCGACTACGCACACCATTGACCCAGACACGCTGAGCCGTCGAATCGAAGCCAGCCTGCTGCCTGGTCTGTCATCTGAAGAATTACAGAAAGTCCTGCTTGGCAGCTACTTTCGCACCACCGAAATGTATGCCGATATTGGCTTGGTTGTAGACAGTTACGAAAGATTTATCCGTGGTGCTATTCGCTTAGCGAATAAACCAGAGATTTTACGTCAAGCGATGAGGATTGCTAGTTTTGAAACCTATTTGCTGCCTGAAGGCGGGTTATACGCCTACAAAACCAAAACAGCTCCCCTGCTAAGGCTAGAACAGCCGGAGCTATTCGGACGTACTTTCGCTTGCTTACAGTCTATTTCAATCCTTATGGCCTCATTAGATGCACTTGATGAAATGAGTCCAGCCGGGCCAAATCGGTTACAATCGCTGGCTGACTACCTTCAAAAAGTAGCGGTTGGTGATAAAGCATTGCGAGCCACCAGCGAACTAACACGGCACTATAACAGATCATCAGTCGCTCATATGAGTATGGCCATTGGCGCTCTGGGTGAGGAAGAATACCAAAAACGAACCGAGGCCATTGATGCCTACATGGAACTTTACCGCGACCCGAGTAAGGTGATGGATGCTACTTTGGGTATTCATATATCCGACCAAAACGAACCAGGGATCGATTTTTATACATCTCAGGCCAAATATGTGGCCCGTTACTTAATATCTCAAAATCCAGAATTGGAGGATTTCTTTAGGCAAATTTTCGAAACAGATTACGCAGTCTCGGCGGAGGCTTCAGCTTATATCGGCGATCAAACGACGAAAATGACAGGCATGCTCAAAAATAAGAAGTTTATGGCTAAATTGGAACCGGCTATGCGTGAGACTATGGCTCGTATGGGCGGTAAAGAGCTAGCAGACATTATTGACGAGACTGATGACCTGCAAGGATATATTTCGGACGTAATGGAAAATCAGACCACAAGAATTTCAAGACGAACAGACGATGGCTATGTAGTTGAACTATTTGCAAGCAAAGACACTGAGCTGTCAGACCATGATTGGCTGGATTTGCTCGAACAGTACCATAAGCAAATCGAAAGGGCTAAAAAAGAAATCGCCCATACAACCGGAATAGGTCGTCGGGCAGTAAATATTGGCGATAGCAAAGAGAATGTTCTTCTGATCGTTCGCGAAGAAAGTTTGGCAGACAAACAGGCCTATCATCCTCTTGATGCCGTTATCGGCGAAGTAGATGAGGATGGGTCAGAAGATAGACAGGCGATCTTAGTGGAGTCTTTAGCGACAATCGAAGATTGCAGGTTGGATATTTTGGCCAATCGAAGGCGATT
>JBBTWK010000018.1:0-15586 GCA_038062805.1 Patescibacteria group bacterium | reverse complement strand
GTCGGTTATAGAAGTAGCAAGCTTAACAACCGGCCTAATAAGCACCGCGGCGGTACTATTCCAAAAGTCGGCTAGGCTTTTTAGCGGCCCAAGAGAACCAAGAACACCGTTAATAGCGTCTGTCGCTGCACTTTTACATCCTCCCAACACTTCTTCTTGGCAAACCAGAAGCCCAGTGGGCACAGGCTTGCCATCGTTGCATTTGTAGGTACTAGACTGGCTGTCTTGGGCGCTTTTACCATCAATTAAATTAGCATAAAGAGGAGTCTGCTCTGCGCCAACACCTCCGCCGAGGTTAGTTTTATCCCCTGGGCCAAGCGCGTCGTTAAATGAGCCCAGAATAGCGGGGTCTATATTGCCGCTCTTTGTCTCATCGGCATAAACGCGGTAAGTAGTATACAAACTCACCATCGCGGCGGCATTGGTAGCGTACGACAGGGCTTTGATCTTGGGCCCAGCATGCTCTAGTGTGTAGATCGTACTCGAGGCCGTGTTCACCCAACCAAGAATAGGCACAAGGTTACCGGCTACTTTTTCCGCCGCTTGCTGGTCAATTACTTTACTGCTGTCCCCAATCATGCTTCTTGCTATCGCCTTAACGATATAAGTCTTGTAACCGTCTTTCAAAATACTGCTGGAGTGTGTCAGAACATCTGCGTATTTGCCCGTGTTCTCAGCAGCAAGGGCGGCTAATTTCGCTTGGAGCTGGGCCTGGGTCTTACTTTGCTTTCGGCCATCAGAATCGGTCTCGGATCTATTTGTGGGGTCGCAGCTATTGTCTATAACGCACTGGACAACGATAGCTAGAGTCTCGCTTCTGGGGGCTAAGACCCTTTCTGCTAGTATCATCTTGGCGGCACGGGTTTTATTGTCTTTCCAGTCGGCAAAATTATCCCTGGTGGTACAAGCTATAATGCAGCGTTTAAGCCCAAACTTTTTTGCTAGCAGGCCGCCGACCTTGTAACGATACATCACCTGCTTCCACTTAGTCTCCTGGGCCAAAGCATTTCTATACGATTGCCGCAGTTCATTGCGGCCTACTTTTTGGAATTGAGGATTGCCGGATTTATCGATATATTCGTCAAGACTAAAAAGCTGCCCCTGGGCAGGATGGACAAAGTCGTCTATAACAGCTCCGTTACCAGTCATGCCGGGCATTTTCAAATAAAAATTGGTGCCGACTTTCTTAAACTCTAGACCGTATTTTTCGGCTAGCTTATTTTCCAGTCGCGCAGTTTTCCAGCCTCCGTAGAGTCTTGCAACTATGGAATTCCCCGTAATGTCTTTTGGCGTACAATTTTTATCAATCGTCGAGCCCTTGCATGTAGTAAGCCCGGGCATGACATAGTTTCTTAAATAATTACTAAACAGCACATCCGTTTCTTTTTGGACAGCGTTCTCGCTGGTGGCAAAAAACCGGCTTTGCAGGTTATTGACAATATGCAAAATCTTGAAGGGTATTAGTATCAAAAAACCGACAATTAATATAGTTAAAAAGCTAGCGGCTGCTCCACCCAGGATAAGCTTGCCGCGGTTTTTTCTAGCAAAACCAAAAACGCCTGCGACGGACGGCTTCAGCTCGCTAAGTTTTTGCGGGTTGTCCGGTCTGTAGCCTCGGCCTAGGCGCGACTCTGGGTCGTCATATTTGGAGCGATCAAAAAGGCTTTCGGTTTGTGGCTCGGCGCCGGCAATGGCCGCGTCAGGGCTGGCCTCTTGATCCTTTAGTGAGCCTAGGCCGTCATCTTTGTCGTATATGGGCTCGGCCACTTCGTACCTAGCCCTCGTGGCTCAGGCGCACTTCTCCCGAATTTGCCGTTTGGGTCGAAGCGGGGATTGGCGCTGTGCTGGATTGTTTTTTTGCCTCGCGGGCCGGCGGCACGGACCGGGGAGTTGGTTGCGGAACTGTGCGGGGCTGGGGCTCGGGTATGACCACAGGTGCCGCCGGTGCTTCCACGGTCGGCGTTGCCAGCGGCCCCAAGTCGACAGCCTGTGGCGCATTGTCGCCGGGATTAGAAGTAATCAAACCGGTTTCGGTTGGGCTGGCAATGACCTGGATGTGCACGTGGTTTTGGCCAGCAAAAAACAGGCCTTGGCCGATCGGGAACTGGCTGAGCCGCTTTTTTTCCTCGCTGGTCAATTTAAAGACATCTGATAAAACATCAACTGCGCTAGGACTTTGTTTTAGCAGTATTTGCATACTGGAGTTAGCCACAATCGCCCGGCCCATACGCGAAGCCATAAAATCCTCAACATCCTGGGTTACAGTAGTTAGTCCCAAATTGTATTTGCGAGCCCGTTTGGCGAGGCTGAACATAAAGTTTGCGCTGTCTTCGTAGCGCATCAACTGCCAGGCCTCGTCGATAATCAACAGACGCCGCTTGCGTTCGGCCTTAGTCTTATTCCAAATGTAGTTAAGGACGATATACATAGCTACCGGGCGCAGTTCGTCCTCCAAATCGCGGATGTTAAAGATTACCATCGGATTATCAACATTGACATTACTCTGCTGGGAAAATATACCGGCAAAAGTACCGGATGTATATTTACGCAGCCGTTGGGCGAGACTCGGTCCACTGCCGCCCATGTGCAGCAGCGTATCGTAAAGGTCGCTGACGGTTGGCGGCGGCGAGCCGTGGGTCAGCGGGTCATTGGTGATGCCAGCCTTGGCGTAAGTTTCAATCAGGGCCGCGTCCAGATCGGCTTCTTCCGCGGGATTAAGCGCTGGCGCCAAGGACATACCGCCGCCCTGCACCATCTGGGCCTGGGCGCCGCCCAGCATCAGCCGCAGCAAACCGTGCAAAGTAATTAGATTAGAGCGCAGGGCATTGTCGGCCTCTTCATTGTCGACGACCTTGGGTAAATCAAAGGGGTTAATTCGGGTGGCGCTGGCTAGGCTGAGCCGTACGTAAGCGCCGCCGACGGCATCACACATCCGCTGGTATTCGTTCTCCGGGTCAATGATAAAGACTTCCACGCCAAACATCATAGATCGTAGGGCTTCTAACTTGACCGTAAAACTTTTGCCGGCGCCCGACTTGGCAAAGACCACGCTGTTGCCATTTTCCAGGCTAAAACGGTCAAAAATCACCAGGCCGGAATTATGCATATTGATGCCGTATAAAATACCATTTTCTTGCGTCAGATCAGCGCTGGTGAATGGGAAACTGGTAGATAGCGCGCCGGTGTCCAGGTTACGATAAATTTGCAGCTGGTCGACAAACTGCGGGATGGTGCTGTTCAGCCCTTGTTCTTGCTGGGAGGTCGCCGGTTTGGAGTAGATAAGTTGTTGGCCGAGCAGTGATTCAACTTTGTGACTGACAAACTCCAGCTCCTCATTGGATCCGGCGTAAATGGTGAAGTAAAAACCAAAGCGGAAAAAGCGCTCCTCGCCGACCTGTAGTTTATCGCGCATTTCTTCGGCATCTTGGACGGTCGCTTCTTTGCCAGGGTCGCGCACGTGGCCCTTTTCGGAATCTATCTGGATGCCCGCCTCCAATTGGCTGACTTTTTTGCGCAGGTTATTTAAAACTACTTGGCTGTCCACTGGCTGAATAACCATGGAAAGGTCTATAACCTCGTCTAGGTTAATCATGCCGGATAACCAGCCGGTGTAAACCTGCCGAGGGTAGCCATAAACGTAATAGGTCCGGGCGAAGCGGGTGCCAATCCTAAAGTGGTTACCATTAAACTCTAATGAACTGGGAGCAATAAAGTCACGAAGGGCGGTGACGCCTTTAGCGAAAGCGCCAGATACTTCTTGTTTTTCGCGTGCCTGCGCCGCCGCCGCCGGGTCGGCCGGCAAGGCGGATTTCTTTTTAAACAATCCCATAATGCCGCCTTGCAGGATTATTAACCATTAACCATTTACCACGGTAAACGGTAAACGGATAACACACGGTGAACGGTAAACGGTAAATAGTGAATTGGTTTGTCATGACAAACCCTCCCTATCCAAATTTGGGCTCGGTGCACTGCCCTGGCCTTTGCTAATCACTTCGACAGTCAAATCATCCGGGTTGCCTAGTTGCTGACGGGCGGCAGTGTCGGGATTATAGGCTTCGTAATAAAGTTCGATCAGTTCCTGGGTATCCAGTGGCACGCTCTGTACACCGCACTGCAGCAGTCCTTGCATAGCCGCCTGGACTCGGTTTGTTAATTCCGTCTTAGCGTTTTCCAAGGTGTTTTCGTCGATCACTACATGCGGCGTTTTACTACCGCCAAACAAATCGGCTAAGCCGGTGAAAAAACCAGTGCTAGTTTTTAACGCCCGGCGGATGTCGGCGTTGGCATCGGGGTAGCCAATGACCATATAAAATTTCTTGTCCATAATGTTTGTCTGGGCAGCGATCTCGGCCAAAAAAGCCACGTAATCTTCCATTAATAGGGCGATGAGCATACTTTCCTGCTCGGAGCGAATCTTGTCCAGCTTATCCAGGTACGGTCCTAGGTCAACTTTTTGGCTGCGTACAAATATCTGGATAGGAAAATACAGAGAGTTCAAGAAGCCCTGGTAGGCAAATTCTACAGCCTCGCGCTCCTGGGGACTCATCAAGTCAAAGTTGATCGATTTGCACATAATGACAGCCCTAAAGGTGCCGTCGTTCATAATTACCAAGCCGTCGCGGATCTCGCTGATGTGCAGTGTATTTTGGGTACTGTTGGGGTTGGGTGCCGAAGTCTTCCCAGCTTTAGCGGCCGCTGGTTGAAGCGTTGCTACCGTCGGCGATTGCAAATCTGCCTGACCGGTAGGCAGGGGAGGCTCAGCTGGCGCCGGTCCGGCCGGTGACCCCGGAGTGATAATATTGCCCGACTGGTTTGGATCCATTTTTATATATCTTCCCACCTATTTTTGGCTTGCCCTCCAAAGTTTCTGCGAAATTTTAGGAGGGTTAATGCAAGGTCAGTACAACCTCATTGGGCCCGATCTGCTTGAACTGACCCTTGCGGTTGGCTAATTTAGAAAGTGTGGCCACGCTAAAATCATTACCGCTTTGGGCTAGTTCCAGTTTATCAGCTTGATGGGCGTCTGTCACGGAGTTATCAATCGTTTTTGTATCTGTTTGAGCGGGAGGTTCTACGTAGGTCTCGCCGGCGACACGAGCCTCATTAACTTTATCAGCGACACTGGCTTTACGATCGGCGTCGGCCTGCTCCATAAGCCCGGCAAAATATCGGGCCGTTGGGTTGTTTTGTTCATCCATAATGTCGTCTGCGGGGTGGATGTCGATACCAGAATCAACCGCCGAAATAGTTGTCGGCGCCACCAGCCGGTCAGACTGGGCTTCTTGCTCTAAAATCGCTGGCGCAACTGTCAAATTTTTTACCGCCCAACCACGGCTGTCGAGTGTCGTTGCCAAGGTTTGCAGGCGGCTTTGTACTTCGGTTTCGCTCAAGCCCTTGGTCCGTGCCTTATCCGGTTTTTTGGGAGCCGTGATGGTTACCAAATGCTGCAGGCCGCTTTGGCTCCACAGCCGCTTTCGGGCTTTGAGCAAAAAGCGGATGCGCGCCAACAGCCAGACTTCGGTCGGCTGGTGGCGGCCTAAGGGTGAAGCCAAGACGCCAAATAGCAGCATCGGCAGCAAGAAAATTAAAATGAGTAGCCAGCGTAGCGGCCCAATCCCTGTGGCCACAATCAATCGGAAATTAATAAAAGCGCAAAAAACGGCAATAATCGCATAAATAAAACCCTTGAGCGTCAGCGGCCCCAGAAGTTTATCCTCGGCTTCAATATCCTGAATTACTTTATACTGCGCCATTGTTTTTTAAGTATCCGGTAGTTAAGCGCTTATGGCAATATTGTAGAAGATTATCATGGGGATATTGTCGCAACTAATCCGGGTTCTCAGCTCCAGCCCCTAATCTATATTCGTAGAGCCGAATATGCATTATCCATAAGTTGGATAAGGTGTACTTTCTAGAATAGAGGCGGACGTACTCCCGGCGCCGGTACCGGTGCTGCCCCAGAGCTAATCTTCTGGTCGGCCCGCTCGCCCGATTCCAGCAGGTCGCGGATAGTTAGGTCGTGTAAATCGCCCAAGGCGTCGCGGAATTGGGTATGACCCGAGCGTGTAAGGGCTGCATCGACCTCCGCTTGTGTAGTCGGCGAATCAAGCAAGCCTTGCAGTTTTTGGCGGCCGGCTTGACTACGGCTGGCTTCAACGTAAACCTCAGCAAGTTTTTCGGCCGGAAGGATTGACGATGCGCCGTCCTCGTAGCGCCCTGTAGGTGTATCGGCCCAGCTGCGGATGTTTTTATGGAAAGTAATTGCCCGGTTGCCGCCGCCAGCGGCTACGCTGAGGGAGTCTTCAGAGATTTCCTGCATTTGCTGGGCCAAGTAAGGTCTGGACCCCGGCCCGCCCGCAAACTCGGTAGCATACCTGGTATCGTAATCAGGGTTAGGTATCATAGCTCCTGGTGGACCCGCCGGATCAGGAATTTGAAGAAGGCGCTTTTTATATACGTCACCATAATTAGCGCCACCGTGCGGCGTATTATGGGATGCCAGTAGCCCGCTGCGCATACCGATCATAGCGTCATATATGTCCGAATTTTTTGCGGCCTGGTCTATCATAACCGGATGATCAAAACTCGGCACCCATTCGTACCCACCGCCAGCCTTTGGCTCTGCTGGCATCATAAATTTATCATTTGCGAATTCCAGTAAAGATTTTGTGTGCGGTAGGTAGCGCATTATGGCTTTTTGGATCCTGTCGTCTCCACGGCGGGTGGCATCCATCATCAGCGGCAGCGTAGACCATTTAGCCGCGCCAATACCGCCGTCCTTAAAGGTATCGTAGTTTAGGAGATCTCCCCCGGTATAGCCCATTTCTCGGGCCATATCATTGTAGTGGTCTACCATCTCTGGAGTAACATCGCCGCCCTCTGCCTTATCTACCCATTTCTTTAGATAGGCGTCAGCTAAATCATTTTGGTCCTGTGCCCACTTGGCGCCACTCTGCAGGGTCAAATTGCGCGAGCGTTTAGAAAACGGCACAAAGTGTCCTGATTGTATACGGCGAGCCCCGCGCCAGAACTGGCCCTTTTTCCCAGTTTCAAGCGGGGTGTACATGTCGGCACGCTTACCCTGGTAGCGCTCGTTGAACCCTTTAAGACTCTCCATCGGTTTTTTAAGAGCTGTAGTCTGGGCTTTAGTCATAGCGTTGCTCGCCGTCTGCATTAGCGTACCGCCCCACTTGAAGGTCTTTGGCAGTATAAACAGTGGGCCAAAAAAGCCAACCAGCACAATAAAGAAGCCCACAAAGTCGCTCTGGCCGCTGCCTATTTTGGCAAATATTCGCCCGCCGGCTATCATGGCAATAATCAGCGGGAACATCATCAGGGCTTTACTAAAGTTGTCCCACCAAAGTTTCCAATATTTTCTAAGTCCATCATTTGGCATCATCCAGGATATCAAAGCTATGGGTACAAAAATTAGCGCCAGGATAATCAAAATTTTGCGAAAAAGCAGGGTCAAAAATCCGACAAAAATGGCCACCATAACAGTCAAAATCAGCCCTAATACCACGAAAGGTGAAGCAACCCCAAAAATAGCTAAGGCCCCTATGCTGGCATAGTTAAATGCTATAACTTTAGCCCCCCCAGCGACGCTATTGGTGAAAGGCTGCATTATAGTATTGAGGTCTAAAGCTTTAGACCCACCAAATGGCGCGTACATTATATCGGCCAGTCCGACGCCCAAGTGGTCGACCGTGTTTACAACCCAAGAAAAAACCGGCCAGGAAACCTGGATTAATATCACGCCGGCAACTAGCCGCGGCAGCATCTTGCGGACTGTGTAGGCGTCAAGCGGGCCACTGCCAATAGCCTGCGCTATGACCATAACCAGCAGTAAAATTACTACCAGGCTTGAGACTAAAATACGGATGTTATTCCAGGCGCTGTGCACGCTATTATGCTGCTCGCCCAAGCTATCGGCACAATCAGGATTAGGATTACTGGAGGTAGGAGGACAATATTGTAAGACAGTGAATTTTAACTGGTCTTCCACAAAACCATACATAGAATTGGCCGCGGTCTGGGCAGCTGTGATTACCGGACAAGCGATCCAGGACAATTGCCAGCCTGAGCTATAACAGGCATCATCAGTACCGGTAACACCCCCATCCCCACTATCACCAGGGCTAAAGAATTCGCCCAGCGGTAGGGGATAGTTAGAGGGTATATTTTGGTGCCATTGGTCGACGGTGGCGCTACCAACCTCTAAGTCATTTATAGTTGCTTTAAGGTTGCAGTTGGGATCTGGCGGGCTTGTTACGCCAGAAGAGCCGCCCTCGCCTTTTCTGACTTGCTCATATAGCCACATAGTGCCACCATCGGGCGATACATCAATCAGATCTTGACAAGCCTTCCCAGTTTCCGAGTCGCGGAAAAATCTGGTTTTGCCACTGTCAAAGCCGCTCGGTATTTTTACCGGTTTGCTAAAAGTCCACTTACTGCCGTCATCAACCCTGGCAATAGCGCCATGTCCATTATCAGTCCAACGATAAGACAGCTGAGCATTTGGTGAGTCATTGATGTGGACAGTATCTGCCGAAAACCAGGTACAAGAATTGTATGTTGGGGTAGTGTTGTAATAAACCCTAAAGTTCCCGGCACGCGAAACCGAATCGTTCCAGGCGGATGGGTTGGTATTGCCGCTGTTATCGCTAAATCCAACAATTAAGTCACCGTCAAAACCATCAATTAACGAGCCGCCAATCAGAGAAGCGACACAGCTATCTAGAGTACCCTCGTATTTCCACTCAGCGTCCCATTTTCCGTCGGTTAGAACAACCGTTTTACCTTCGCCAGTAACTTGGATGTTGGACCTGTCTATCCAAGCCGCACTAAAACTAGGGGCCGCTGATGAACTATGCGAAAAAAAGAGCCCCGCGAGTAGGGCCGTTATAAGAACAAGCCCAATACCGATTTTTCTGTGTATTTTCATCGCTGTGTAATTATGCCCTGACTATAGCATAGCCTTTATGCTTATAACAGAGAAAGACTGCTTGCTAAACCAACGCAAAATGGTTAAGCTATCACCAGGCAGACAAAAATGATCCAAAAACTAAAAACATCAATAGTTATCCTAAGTCTGATAGCTGGGCTATATACCGTTCTTGTACCTTGGGCTGCACAAGCCGCCCCAATTACCCCTGGACCATGCAAATCGGGCTACGCTCATCCACTTGACGACAAGGGCGACCCTCTTGCTAGCTGTTCCAAAATTATAACTTCGAAAGAGGCTAAAACTTTATGCCCCAGCGGGTTCGTAGACGACAAAGACAAAACTAAATGCCTCCCACTTGGCAGTAATCCTGCAGCCCTGAAAGATAACCCAATAGTCAAAGACCTTAATGTCATAGTCAATGTACTGGCCGGACTAGTGGGAATAGCCATAGTTGGCGCAATTATTTTTGGTGGTATTCAGTATTCGATTGCCGGTGACAAAGCCGAGGCTGTCAGTGCGGCTAAGCAGAGGATTACCAATGCCCTTATCGCCCTGATTGCCTTTTTGCTAATCTATGCATTTTTGCAGTGGCTAGTACCCGGCGGAGTATTTCAATGATAGTTTTTCTAGCAGCCCTTCCCGATCCGTGCCGAAATACATTTTTCTTTTTCCCGTCTTGGTGGGAGTATTTAAAAACGGGACCGGACTGCTCGATAATATTTAAATTCCCGAACGATATTTTACCGGTTTCGCTGGCGATTGTTGATATGCTGCTGCGCGTCGCTGGGCTGGTTGCTATCGTTTCCATTATCATTGCTGGTGTGGCTTACATTACAGCAGGCGGTGCTGTCGAAAAAACGGCTTCGGCTCGCAAACGGATATATAATGCCCTAATCGGTCTGGCGATTGTGGCTATCGCATCGGGCTTTGTAGCATTTATAGGCAATAGCTTGGGAGGATAAAATGGATATATTCTTTGCCGCAGCGGCGTGTAAAACGGGCGATAAAAGCGCCCTAATAAGTGGAGGGTCGCTTCCGCAAACCTGCGCTAACGCTACTACGGTAACTACCATATTTAACATCGCTTTTATAGTTATTGGCGCTCTGGCATTTTTGTTTGTAGTGATTGGTGGCACTCGGTACGCTTTATCCAAAGGCGAGCCTGAAAATATCCAAAAGGCCAAAAACGAAATAAAATACTCGGTGATTGGCCTGATCATAGTTGCCCTAGCGGCGGCGATCGTTAATTTTGTATTGGATAAATTAAAATGATGACCCGCTTAAAAATAGCATTGGTGATTTTATGTTCAACAACTGCGCTGCTGTTTGCGCCAGCGCTTACTAGTCTGGCTGCATCTTCCAACCCCCTAGACAAAGCCTGCAATACAAATGCCGAAACTAAAAATAGCCCACTCTGCCAACAGGCCCAGGCTCAAAACAAAGACAACAAAAATCCAATTGCCGGACCGGGCGGTGTAATCAATAAAGCCGCCGACTTAATAGCCGTTATTACGGCCATTGGTGCGGTGATCATGATCTTAATTGGCGCTTTTGAGTTTGTAACAGCTGGTGGAACAGGCTTTAAAAGCGCCGTTGCCGGTGCCGCCCCAACCAAAGTAGCCAAAGCACGGTCCCGCGTAGCCAGCGGACTAATCGGCTTAGTAATTGTCGCTCTAGCGTGGGTAATAGTCCGGCTGATCACAGACCGAGTTATTAAGTGATAAGATTATGAGTATGCTGAAGCGTTTTAAATTGCTATTACTGGCTCCGGTTTTTTTCTTGGCCATGGGACTTACCCCGGCTTTAGTTTTGGCCGATTGTGCAGCCCCCGACAGTCCAGCTGAAGCTATCCAATGCGGCACCAACAACGCTGCTGGCGTACCTGTTGATGCCGATCCGGGGAATAGTATTGATACAACAATCGGCAACGTGGTCGACCTTATTTCTGTAGCGGTCGGTATAGCGGCTGTTATTATGCTGATCGTTGGCGGCTTTCGCTATATTACTAGCGCCGGCAACGCAGAAGCTATTAAGGCTGCAAAGAACACGATTTTATATGCGCTTATTGGTTTGGTGATTGTCGCTCTGGCTCAGCTAATAGTTAACTTTGTCCTTAATAAGACCACCCAGCCATGACCGGCAAATTCAAAGCATTAATCGCCTCGTTGCTGGTAGTGACAGGTCTGTTGGTCCCTCTAGTAGCTCCTACTGTCGTGCTGGCCGACATCCAAAGCAAGCTTTGTGGCAGCGCTCAGGACCTTTCCGTTAATAGCACAAAAGACTGCACTACAACCGGCGCCAGTGAAGACCGTTTCCAGGAAATTTTGGCCAATATCATCAACATTTTTTCTCTGATCGTGGGCGTTGTTGCTGTCATCATGATTATCTTTGGCGGCTTCAAATACATCACCAGCGCCGGTAACCAAGAAAGCGTTAAAACTGCCAAACAAACCTTAATTTATGCCCTAATTGGTCTAATTATCGTGGCGCTGGCGCAAATTATCGTTAAGTTTGTGCTTAATACAGCCACAAACTATACCTCCAGTAGTCCTTCTGCTAGCCAAGGTGAGTGCCAGAGAACACGCAGTGGAGCTTTTTGGATAGGCGGCCCAAACCCCGGCGAACCCTGTTAATATTAATTGCCATAAGTCCAGTAGTGAGCTTTCCAGATGAGCCGCAATGCACGGTTATATTATTTGCAAAAGCAAATATACTGGAAAGTCTACTACGGGGTTGACTGTGGTATAAGTGCGTATATACTTTAAAACATAAGTAATAAGGAAATCTTAAAATGATCCAAAAAATCAAAACTATTTTATTCTCTCTGATCTTTGCTCTTATGGGGGTTGTGCCCGGTCTGGCAGTAGCCGGCGGCGGTGTAGCTTACGCGGCGGAGGACATTGGCGGCAATCTTTGTGCGGGAGCAAACATAGACTTAACTGGTGCGGATAAGGAATGTAAGAAAGATGCTGACGCGTCTACTTTCCAAACCACTCTGGAAAGGATAATTAACCTAATTTCAATCATTGTTGGAGTAGTTGCCGTAATTATGATTATCTTTGGCGGCTTCAAGTACATTACTAGCGGTGGTAAGGAAGAAAGCGTAAAAGGGGCCAAAAACACCATTCTTTATGGACTTATAGGTTTGGTAATTGTCGCCCTCGCCCAGATTATTGTTAAATTCGTACTCAACCAGACCAAGATATAGCTCTACCCCTACTTTAAATGTCAATATATAATATCGATATGCATCGATGGTTGTTGATTATTGCGAGTATTGGTACTTGGGCTCTCTTAGTAATTGCTCAAACAGCACCTGTTTTTGCCCAAGAAGCTACCAGTCCTGCCCTGCGTGAAGGGTTGTGTGCTGGTGTTAATCTTGATGTTACCAGCAATTGTTCTAAAGGAGGACTCAGCCAAGGCCAAACCAATCAAAAACTAAATAACATTATTCACACGATCATCAATTTGTTGTCCGTAGTTGTCGGTGTGGTGGCGGTGATTATGATCATCATCGGCGGTCTGCGCTATATCACTTCAGGGGGCAGCGACACTAGTGTTACGAGTGCCAAGAACACTATTTTATACGCCATCATCGGCCTAATTATCGTGGCCCTGGCCCAAGTCCTCGTGAGATTTGTTCTCTCAAAAGTAACCCAAACCTAGGAAGAGCGTAAGGGGTAGGGTGTAGAGAGTATACTAAAGGACTTGAATTTTCTTGACTGTATCCTGCTTCACTTTGCTAAAGCTAATGGTCAAAACACCATCTTTTAATACAGCTTCAATTTCGTCCTCTTTGACTGGAACTGGCAAAACAATACTGCGACTAAATTCGCCCCAGTAGCATTCTTGCAAAAAATAGTTTTCAACGTCGTCTTCGACACCAGAACTAAGCGTGCCGCGAACCGTCAGTGTATTATCGGAAATACTGACATCAAGGTCGCTTTTATTAACGCCGGCTACGCGGCCTTTGACGACCAATTTTTCCTTGGTCTCGTAAACATCTACTGCCAACTGTCCGGCTACCGGCTCTTCGTCCCAGGCATCGGTTTCATCGTCTGCCGCTACTGGTGCTTCACTGGCTGAACTTGCTGGCACTACAACGTCATCTTCACTCAAAAATGCAGCAGTGATGTCATCGCCCATAAGTAAATCATTCTGCTGCTGGCTGCCTCGAGCCATAGCTATACCCTCCAAGTATTAAAATTTTATCCAGATTTGGTCTGTTTGTATTAGTGCTAGTATAGCCCTCCTAAATAGAGCCGCGCAACATGTTATACTCATTTACAACAAAATAATTACAACATGTCTATCTTTGAAGCAGTCATTGGGTGGGTTGCTCCGCCACAGTGCGTTACTTGCGGCCGGGAAGGTTCTGCCCTTTGCACGGCCTGCTCGACCTCTGAAATCGTGCCTTATGGCGAGCAATGCTGGCTATGCAATCGTGTGAGTATCGGCGGGCGCACATGCCCTAAGTGCCGCGCTGGTGGCTCGCCGCGCTTTGTGTGGATAACTACCAATTATGACGGCTCGGCGAAAGACCTAATCAAAATATATAAATTTGGCCACCAGCGCGCTGCGGCGCGAACCTTAAGTCAACTAATGATAGAAACGCTACACGATTTTAATAATCCGGACGAGCTAACCAAGCTGAACTACGCAGTTGTTCCGGTGCCGACAGCTACCTCACGCATCCGTCAACGCGGCTTTGACCACTCGGCACTACTATCGACGACTTTGGCTCATCGCATGGCAACAAAAAGCACCAACGTTCTTGGCCGGCTTGGCCAAACCCGCCAGCTTGGCGCCAAAAGACGCGACAGATTATCCCAGCCGGAAGGCAACTATTTTGTTCGACTGCCGCAAATTATAAAGGGCCGTAATATTTTACTAATTGACGATGTAGTAACCACCGGCGCCACGCTCAAGGCAATCACCAAAGTTTTGCGGGCGGCTGGCGCCAAGCGCGTCGATGCTCTAGTTTTTGCCAAACATCTATAATCTAAGATAAATACTTAACTTGTTAAGTATTTATCTTGGCGGAGAGAGTGGGATTCGAACCCACGGTACCGTTGCCGGCACAATAGTTTTCAAGACTATCCTCTTCAACCACTCGAGCATCTCTCCAGTCGAAATTATACCATATTCCGATCTGTTGACCGGTTGCCCATACCATGAGACTATATAGAGTATGAGAACTACTCAAAGAAAAGGGGACATTGCCGTTGCTCAAGCGATAGCTACTTTTACAAAACTCGGATATGATGTTGCGCTACCCCTCACCGAATCAGCTGCATATGATTTAGTTGTTGAGGCCGACAAAAAAATGCAAAGAGTTCAAGTAAGATATTCCAGCGAAAAAAACGTAGAGCTTCGTAGAATTCATTCCAACTCACAGGGGTATGTTATTAAAAAGACAAAAAAGAACGCATATGATTGGTTATATATATTTAAGCCCGAGGGCACAGAATATTTGATAAAAGAATGTCTTGACTCTCGAAGATCAGTACGCCCCAAAGAGATCCATCGAATAGTTGTTAGCAAGATTGAAGATTCACATATGCAGGGTATGAAAAAAGATGTGCGTAGTAATGCACCCAACCTGGCACTAATTACAGATGAATCATCTCAAAACTAGATCATTATTCTGATATCATGTAACGGTCACGATGAGGAGAGGTACCCAAGTGGTTGAAGGGGACGGTTTGCTAAATCGTTAGGGGTGCGCAAGTGCCCGCGAGAGTTCGAATCTCTCCCTCTCCGCCAAATAAAAATGCCTCGGGTCATCGGGGCATTTTTATTGGACCTGCGCTACAATAAGCATAAGATGAATGATGATAGCTCATGGGAGTACAAGCCTGATGGCAAAGAGGTTTCGGCTGCCCCAAACCTGCCCGGCTCAGCCGCAAGCGCTGGCCCTCAGCCAAAATCGCCCAAGGACGCAACCATTACCTGGACGGCCTCCGAATACATCGACCACACACGGGGCGCTAGCTGGTATTTGGCGCTGGCTGGGGGGACGATTGTTTTAGCTACGACTGTCTATCTGGCCACCAAAGATTATTTTGCGCCCGGTGTAATTGCTGTGCTGGGTGTCATTGTCGGTGTTTTTTCGCGACAAAAACCAAAACAGGTGGCCTATGAATTATCCAGCCTGGGTCTAAAAGCTGGCGAAAAAACTTATCCATTTAACCTTTTTAAGTCGTTTGCACTCATTCGCGAAGGCGCTCTTTCTAGCGTTAATTTAATCCCGATTAAGCGCTTTATGCCACCGCTATCTATCTATTTCGATCCAGCCGACGAGCAAAAAATAGTCAACTTACTCGGCAGTTTTTTGCCGCTGGAAGAAGGCGGTCTCGATGCCATCGAACGGCTTGCCCGCCGTCTCCGCTTTTAATTTAGTTTGATCGCTAGTTCCGACAAGATTAACGTCACCCATGTCAGTGTCGAAGCGGAGTCTTGCCTGTTGGGGTTTAAGACCAGTTAGTCTAAGCAAGCCTTTTAGGTAGTCCTCAGCTGCGTTACTGGCGATTACGGCACTCATATAGTCTAGTAGTACTACTAGTATCACTGAGGGATCAGAGTCATACCCTTCCCTTAAAACTACTTCTGAGGGGTGCCACTTTTCCGGATCAG
>JBBTWK010000017.1:0-9393 GCA_038062805.1 Patescibacteria group bacterium | reverse complement strand
ATATGGTGTTAGTGGCGTTGGTCACACGCTGGCGGTTGGCCACTTGGCCGACCAAACGTTCGCCGTTCTTGTTAATGGCTACCACACTTGGCGTGGTGCGGTTACCTTCGCTGTTGGCAATAATTTCCGGCTTTCCGGCTTGCATTACCGCCATCGCGCTGTTCGTAGTACCTAAATCGATTCCAATAATTTTACCCATTAAAATACCTCCTTTATCGATTCTTTACCCTGAGCTTGTCGAAGGACTATAATTTTTGCCATCTTATTTCTCCTTTACTTCCTGCTCATGAGCTTCTTGATTACGATTACGCTTCATGATCCCCTCAATTATTTCTCCTCGTCTTGTTATTGGTAAACCATTGACTTCTCGGCCAATCGTAGTCATGCGCCCTAAACCCCTGACTGCACTACTTTCTTCGGGCGTCAGAGGAGCCGTGGATGTAGTTTCTACACCTGGGTTTTTGCGCAGATCAACTATTTTTTCTCTGTCTTCAGTTGCCATATTATTTCTCCTTCTTTACTTTTACTGTTGCGTGTCTGATCACTTCGTCACCAAGTTTGTAGCCGGACGTAAGTTCCTCGGTTATTACTTCGTATTCACCGCCGGTATCATCCATATGGACGGCTTCATGAAAATGCGGGTCAAAGTGCTCGCCCACAGTTTTGATTCGTTCGATGCCGAGCTGCTTGAAGCATTGTTCAAACTGCTTGGCAACACCTTGGACACCTTTTACATAATCGTGATCTTTCAATTCTTTAGGGACGTGCATCAAAGCCCGTTCCAGGTTATCAATTGCCGGCAAAAGCTCGCGCAGAATCATTACCTTGTAGAAATCACCCAGTTTAGCCTTGTCTTCGTCGGTACGGCGGCGAACATTGATGGCATCGGCCCGTTCGCGCTGCAAAGCATCAGTTAGTTCGCCAATTTGTTGCTGTAAATCCGCCAAAGTCGGTTTTTTACTCATAGATGGTTTCCTCCAGGGTTTTACCAGCCCGGCCAACCAGCGCCATTACATCGCGGTAGCTTTGGCGCGTAGGGCCCAAAACACCAATGTAACTACTGTCAGAAAACGGACTGCGGAAGCGACTGATAATTAAGCTGCAGCCAGCCCCGCCGCCAACCGGATTTTCTTGGCCAATATATACGCTGAGCGGTTGGTTGGGCGCGGCTTCATACAACCACGGTTCCAAGTTGTCCAGCAGCCTCGCAACTTGCTGGACTTGGCTCGTCTGCATAAATTCTGGCTGGCCAAACAAATTAGACAGGCCGCTCATATAAAGCTGTTCGCCAATTGTAGCTAGCCCTAAGTTATGTGTCAGTTCCACCAGTGTATCTACGGTGTTACGGATAGTCTGCTCTGGCAGTCCGCCAGAAGCTACACGGGCGCTAAGTGCCCGCTGGGCGCGGTTCTGCGTTAAGCTTTCCCCGGTGCTTGGTTCGGCAATTTGATTAACGTAAAAACGGTAGCCTTTGTCGGTTGGGATGCGGCCGGCGCTGGTATGTGGCTGGGTAATAAAACCCAAATGCTCCAATTCAGCCATTTCAGCCCGGACAGTAGCGCTAGAAACACCAAAAACCCTAGCCAGCAGGCTGCTGCCTACTGGGGCAGCTACCTCGGCGTATTGTTCAACGATAGCTTGTAGTAGTTTACTTTGTCGGTCGGTCATAGCACTCTCTGTTACTAAGTGCTAGTTTAATAGAGTTGGCACTCGCAAGTCAAGAGTGCCAGCCCAGTGTTTTATCTAGCCCCTTTTACTCAGCCAGTCTTGAAAGCCTTGCACCACTTGGTCTACGACTTGCTTTGGGTTGTTTGCAGATGTATCGATTACAAGATCGTAGTTACTCATGTCGTATGGATCAATATTGTAGATGGCTTTGTAGCGGCTAGTCTCAACATCAAGTCGGTGTTTTAACATTTGAGCATAGGCGGCAGGATTACGATGAACCTTTTCACTTACTAGTCTATTTTCGCTCATTTCATTTAATATGCGTTGCGCCGCTAACTCTAGGTCTAGGTTAAGGAATATTTTGAACGAAGATGGGATCCAATGCCACGCTGTCCTGGAATCAATTACCATCCTATTATCCTTAATGCCAATCTCACGCAATTTCCCGTCAACTAAGCGATCCAGTTCTTCAGTAACTCCAGCGGCTTTATTCGCCTGAAGTACGTCTACTCCTCGCTCTTTACCAAGCGTGCGAAATAAATCTCCAGAGGAAAAATGCCTAAATCCTAGTATCGAAGCTACTGACTTCGCGGTTGTTGACTTTCCACTCCCTGGTCGTCCAGCAATGGTGATAATATACTTTTTCTGAGGTGTGGGTTTCATAAATCCTTAATTTGTTAAGTATTTTTCCCTAACCGCTTTTTTAGAGACTCTAGGTTACTAACGGCTAGCTTTCTAAGGGCAGGTTGGTCTCTTGGTTCTCTACCTGCAGCGATTTGGACTATTTGCTCACCGGCACTTTTAATTTCATCATTCCTAATATAAACGGTGTTTCTATTAAGCAATGCTAAAGTATACGATTGGATAGCTTCGGCATCGCGTTCAGTTTTATCTACGGCCCTATGATCACGGATATCCTGCCAAGCTTGCCAAATTTCATCATTTGGCGGGACAATTTGCAGCCACTTTACTTCTCGGAACCCAAGTTTTCTGAAGGTCGCCATCTCTCTCGCATAAATAGCCTTCATATTAATTTTGTCACTATTGTATTGCTGCGGGCGAGTTGCGTAAAAAATGCCCGGGCGGTCACTAGGCGCCACCTGGACAAATCGCTGGTTTAGCAAGTCGGTTTTCATCTCCTCGCTAGTCCTGAAGTGATGGGTCTCGCCTTCCTTGTCATCTTTGCCTTTACTTCTATTAGTGTCGCCAACTACGCGATGAAATAAATCTGGCCGATTGACTGCTAGCCAGCTCATTATGCTGTCTTTCCCGCTACCGTATGGTCCCACAAAACCCCAAAGTGCCACATCCCCGATTTCTATCAGGACCTTTTCGAGGGCTTCATAGAGTTTTAACTCCTCGTCCAGATGAAGTTTCTCGAATTTTGTTGCTCTAGCCATTTCTAACAGATTAGCACAGGCTAGTCCCTTTTTAGCAGCACACTAAAGGCATCGGAGGGGATGTCGACTTTGCCGAAGCGTTTCATACGCTGCTTGCCCTTCTTCTGCTTGACCAGGACTTTCTTTTTGCGGCTGACATCGCCGCCGTACAAGCCGGTAGTCACATCTTTGCGGAAGGCGCTGATGTCTTCACGGGCGATGAATTTGCCGCCGACGGCCGCTTGCAAACTGACCTTAAATTGCTGGCGCGGAATTGCCTCTTTGAGTTTTTCGACCGCCCGCCGGCCGACTTGCTCGGCCTCAGATTTATGCACCATAACGCTTAGCGCATCAATTTTTTCACCGGCGACATAAAAATCCAGCCGCACCAGGTCGCCGACGCGGTAATCGGCCAGCTCGTAGCTAAATGAGCCGTAACCACTGGTAATACTTTTGAGCTGGTCGTAAAAATCGGTAATTAGATTAGCTAGCGGCGCCTCGAAATCAATTAGTGCCAACCCAGCTGTATTTTTGGCGTCTGCATGTGTATTAAGATAATCAATTTTTTTGTGCGAGCCTCGAGACTTGGTAATCAAATCAAGAACACTTCCCAAAAATACAGCTGGGCAAGCTATCTCGCCCCTAATCCAGGGCTCGCGGATTTGCTCGACTTCGCTCATGTCCGGCAAATCGGCGGCCGATTTTATGTCTAGTTCGTCACCGTTGGTCAGCTTTATCTCGTAGTCGGTCGAGGGGTTGGTGACAATCAGGTCGAGATCGTATTCACGTTCCAGCCTTTCGCGAACAATGTCCATGTGCAGTAGGCCTAAAAACCCAAGGCGCAGGCCGAAACCCAAAACCGGCGAATTTTCTGACGTAAACCGCAGAGATGAGTCACTAAGACTGAGCTTCTCAATAGCATCTTTGAGTTCTTGATACTGTTCGTTGCTGCTGGGGAAAAAGCCGGCATAGACAAACGGGTGAACCTCCTTGTAGCCTTCTAAGGGTCGTACCCGTAGATCTCCGTGGGCTGTGGTTATGGTGTCGCCAACTTTGGCTTCACGAGCCGATTTAAGATTAGTCACAATGTAGCCGATTTCGCCGGTCGCCAGGCTAGCGACTGGTCTCATTTCTGGACTCAAAAAACCTGTGTCCAGCGCTGTAGTGTGGGCACCGGTAGCTAGCATTTTGATTGAATCCTGTTTTGAAATTTGGCCGTCAACTAGCCTGACATATAAAACGACTCCTCTGTGATCATCGTAGTAGCTGTCAAAAATCAGCGCCCGAGTTGGCGCGGCGGCATCCCCGGAAGGAGACGGCACATCGGCTACTACTCTTTCTAAAACCTGGTCCACGCCCTGCCCGGTTTTGGCGCTGATGAGCAAAATATCTTCTTTTTTGCACCCTAGAAGTTTAACGACTTCGGCGCTGACCCGCTCCACATCAGCCGCTGGCAGGTCAATTTTATTAAGTACGGGAATAATCGTGAGGTTTGCCGCTAAGGCCAAATAAATATTAGACAAAGTCTGAGCCTGGACTCCTTGGCTAGCGTCAACAACTAAAATCGCGCCCTCTACGGCCACAAGGGAACGGCTGACTTCGTAGCTAAAATCGACGTGGCCCGGGGTATCTATGAGATTGAGTTGATACTCAACTTGATCCGTTATCCGTTTACTGTTTACCGTTTTCCATGCGTTTTCCGTTATCCGTTTACCGTTTTTTTCGGCTAATGGATCATGGTTAATTGTTAATGTATTGTGAACGGTTAATTGTGAACGGTTAATAGCTGGCATGTAGCGCATGCGGACCGGAGCAAGTTTGATGGTTATGCCCCGCTCTTGTTCAAGTTCCATCTTATCCAGGATTTGGGCCTTCATGTTGCGCTTTTCGACTGTGCCGGTCAGTTCCAGCAACCGGTCAGCCAAGGTCGATTTTCCGTGGTCTATATGCGCAATAATACAAAAATTACGTATCGACTCTTGTGCCATGCTGCCCTGCCCACCAGCAGAGCTGGTAGCACTGCCAGCCTTTGTGGCGCGCTGCTGTGTTGAGTTGCTGCGCTGCTCGTTCAACGTACACCTCCGTACGTCTCACGCCGCTGCTCACACTCGCCTTGCATCGCATCCACACACAAGTGTCGATTTAGAATATGATCTTGCTGCATTAGGGACTAATTATAACAGAGGTGGAACTAGCTCTCAGCAATTAGCGCTTAGCTCTTAGTCTTCAGACTCTACAAAAAGCTATGTGCTAAAGGCTATTGGCTATGTGCTGTTACTGGATGCGAATGGGTTTTAAGACTAGCTTGCGAAGTTTGTCGATAACCGGACGAACTTCTTCCAGGCCGAACAGCCAGGAGATCCAAACATGGATTACCAGCGCCGGCACAGCTATGAACAGCAATTTAGCGCCCAGGGTGATAAAGCCTCGATCTGACACAAGCAGCGGGAAAAAGCTGACCATAATGTAGGTAGTTATCACCGTGAAGCCAGTAACGGATAGAATGCGTACAATCCCGCTCCAAAAATCAAAGTCGAACAGTTTTTTATCACGCCACAGCATAACCATCAACAGCATAAAGACTTCGACCGTCGCGACGACTGATTGGGCAACAGCCAGACCGACGAGACCATATTGCCTCGACAGCGTAAAGGCTAGGTAGATGTTAAGGGCGATAGCGAATAGTGATACATAAAGCGGCGTGCGGGTATCCTTTTGGGCGTAGAAATAACGCGAAATAATCGTATATAGCGTCCTAAAGACGATGGCTCCGACTAAAAAGCCCAGTATTATGGCAATGTCTGGGGCGATATTCTTGAATATCAGGCGAGCCAGGTACGCCCGAGCAAAGAATGTTACCACCGCTACAGGCAAGATGATCCACAGCATTATTCGTAAAATCCGCAGGAAATCCCGCCTGAAAAGATCCGGCCGGCCCTGGGCCAGGCGTTCGTTAAGCCGCGGAAAAGCCGCCGTGGCGATAGTGGTGCCAATCAAAAGGATCGGCGCCAGATGAAGCATATAAGCATTCTCATAATAAGTGATCGAGCCCCTAGGGAGTGTTGCCGCCCGATTGGTTTCAACTATAGAGTTGATGGAGTCGATACCCTGGTCTATAGAGCGCGGCGGCAGTTGTTTTAAGATCCGTCGGAAATCAAAATTGCGCCACTCAATCCGCGGCGTGTAGCGGAATTTCATACCCGCCAGACCCAATAAGACGAACAATAGCTGGAGGATGGCTCCGCAAAGCGCGCCGATACCCAAACCTACTAAACCAATACTATCGCGGAAGATGTAAACGCTGGCGATGATACTACCGTTATACAAAATTGGCGCTAGCGCGTAAAAGAAAAACCGGCCGAAAGTCTGCTGCAAGCTGGTTAAAATGCCGGAAATAGTGAACAGCAAAGGGTTGAAGGCTATCAGCCTGGTGATAACTACCGCTTCATGGGTCTGCTGGGGGCTTAGGTTGTCACCGATTACTATTTTTAAGAAGAACTCCGGAAAAGCGAATAGCAAGATGCCGACTACGGTCATTAGAATACCCAGCAAGTTAAGCAGGCTGGATGTCAGCTGCCAGACAGCCTTGCGGTCACCACGAGCCAGTTTGTCTGCCAAAAAAGGCATGAAGGCCACGCCCAGAGCGCCAGCGGCAATCGTATAAAAGAAGAAGTCTGGGATTTTAAAGGCCGCGAAATAAGGATCGGTGTTGATCTTGTCGATGGAGTTGAAGCTACCGTTGATAACCTGGGTTCGCATAAAACCCAGTACCAAACCGACCAACGAGGCGGCAATTAGTAGAGCGGCGGCTCCGGGTAGTGAGACACGCCGGTTGGCATGGGAAAGCCATCGATTCATAATGCTTAAAAGTATAGAGGGTTTTATAAGAAAATACCCGCTCTCAAGCGGGTATTTTCTTTAGTGTACGTTTTTTAAACTATTTAAACTTTTCGCTTCAATGTCAGGAACCCGTTGCGTGGGTTCTCGTTGACAGTGCGGTCGTCTGGCAGATCAGTGCCAGTGTCTTTGCGGTCGTCTTTTGAAAAGTAATAGATTGTTTGGCTTTTACCACCACGAAGTGTCACTGCTTTTGAGTTCAAGTAGTATGTAACACCTTTGCTGTTTGTATGCTTGTAGGCCATTATATTTCCCTCTCTCCTTAGGTTACTAATGTACCCCTAACATACCCTGAGGAGATTTGCCTTGTCAAGGAGTTTTTACTGGTAGAGCTCTTGCCCGGCAAAGCGCTTATGCGGTATATTGAGTTGAGTAAAGGTTAGGGACTAAAGTAAATTTAATGGAATTTATTCCCAGGGAGAGAGATAACATGCAAAATCAACCAATGCCCGGCGGCCCAGCGCCGGTTCATAGCCAGCGCCCCAAGCGACGGCTTAGCTTCAGTGTAAAATTTTTACGCGCTGAAATGTTTACGGTCCTTTTGGGTGCAGCTCTACTACTCGCTGCCGTAGCTCTTTATGCAGGTTTGGCCAGCCCAGATGCCGAATCTAAACAAATTAATGCCAAGCAGTACCAGGCGGTTTTTTTAACTAATGGCCAGGTTTACTTTGGCAAGGTTACGGATCTAAACAACAAATACTTAGTCCTAAACAATGTCTTTTATATTGAAAATAATAGTTCGGATTCGACCACCGCGACCCAAAACTCCAACTACACCCTGCGTAAGCTCGGTACTACTGAGCTACACTTGCCTGAGGACAAAATGATCGTTAACCGTGAGACCGTCACTTTTTGGGAAAACTTAAAAGACACCAGTCAAGTGGTTACCAAAATTAACGAATACTACAAAAACCCCAGTAGCTCAAGCAGCACAGACACTAATGCTAGCCAGTCGACTACTACGCCTCAAAATACCACTACAACCACTCCCACAACCACCAAACCAGCTGGGCAATAGGCAAAAAAACAAAAAGTAGGTTTTTAAAGAGTTCCGGCTAACGGAACTCTTTTATTTTGCGCTTAGTTAAAAATTGCATTAAAAAGCTGGCGATAAAGCCCAGCCCTGTCAGAGTGGCAACCACCAGGCTCCAGCCAGCTAGGTCGGGCGACCAAGTCGGACTGACAAAATCAAATTGATATAGCCCGGTGGGGATAGGTGTAGTTTTTACACCATGGCTGGTGACGTAATCTTGGACGCAGGGTATGCGGCCGCGGCCAGAGACGCCAGCTGGCACTAAGCCTTGGCAATAAGTCTGGGCCTGCGTATAAATCTGCGAACTACTGGCCGCGGCTGTTTGCTGCTGAGTCTCCAGCAATCTCTCGTAGGTGTACTTCAGCTGGATCGGTGGTTTGATGGCATTGCCCCCGCTAGATAAATTGGTGTTCATGTGGCCATAAACGTACTTACGCAAGTTATTCAACACGCCGTTAACATCGCCGCCAGATTGGTCGGTAGCGTAAACCTCACTGCGCAATTCCACCATTGTTTGGTTATTGTGCCTCAGTGCATAAACTGCCACGATACCACTGGCAATAAACAGTGCCAAAAAAACCGGATATGGCACACGTCCGAGCTTGGTAATTTTCATCTACCTTCATTATGTTATGCTAGCGCCTGAACGTCAAAATACTCTAGACCCTATACCCTAAACCCTATACCCTATTCGTATGCATATCTATTTTTCTGGTATTGGGGGCGCAGGGATTGGACCGCTGGCGCTGGTTGCCAAGCAGGCCGGATATGAGGTTAGTGGATCCGATGCCAACGATAGCTCTTATCTAAAATACTTAACCACTCAAGGAATAGCGGACATTCACATTGGACAGTCGGCTGAAAAATTAGCTGAGGTTCATGCTCATAAACCGATTGACTGGTTTGTTTACAGCTCTGCCCTGCCTAGAACCGATCCTAACCACCCCGAGTTAGCCTACGTTAATGAAAATGGCATAAAAGCTAGCAAGCGCGATGAATTTTTAAACCAAATTCTTACCGATAAAAAACTAAAGATGGTGGCAGTGGCCGGAACCCACGGTAAAACTACCACTACGGCAATGGTTGTTTGGCTACTAAAACAATTAAAAATTCCTGTCAGCTATTCAGTGGGAGCTAAAATCAGTTTTGGCGGCATGGGCGAATTTGACCCAAAGAGCCAACTTTTTGTTTACGAATGCGACGAATTTGACCGAAATTTTTTAAGCTTCCGTCCGCACGCCGCTTTAATTACCGGCATAGACTGGGACCACCCGGACATTTATCCTTCACGCGCGGAATACTACCAGGCTTTTCACGATTTTCTAGATCAATCCGAAAAAGCACTGATTTGGCAAAATGATCTTGTCAAGCTTGGCCTATCGCCGTCTAATATGTTATTGGCACTGGACGATAAAG
>JBBTWK010000016.1:4089-5968 GCA_038062805.1 Patescibacteria group bacterium | reverse complement strand
AAAAATAAAATCGAACCAATGGTTATCCCAACTACCAACTCTACCACTGTAAATCCACCTGGCGCATTGCCTAATTTTTTATTGGACAACACTTAGCTCTCCCACATAGGTTGTATAACTATAAGTTTGATTTTTACCCTTGTCGTTATATGTCACAGAAATATCAGCTTGCTTGAGGCCGCTGCTAGGACTGGTAACTGACATAGTGGCGCTACGGGGGGTGGGTAACTGCGGGGGGAGCTCACTGCTAAGGTCGGTGGTGCCAACGCTCAAGCCGTTATAACCAATATTGCGCAGGGCTTCAATCTTTCCCTCCACATAAGAGTTAGACAGTATTACATTCCGACTTTTTTGGCCGAGACTGACATAATTGTTGGTGATTTGAGTGAGAGAAGTGATAAATAAAGCGCCGACAGTTATAGACAAAATAAGCTCGACTACACTAAAACCAGACATGTCCCACTTTTTCATGCTTATGTTCAAGTATAAACGAAAATTCCGTGGAAATGCCTAGGAATTGGATATTAATATTCTTCTGGGGCGTACGCGTTTGGATGCAGTACAAGGAAGAGTCGAGTGACGGACTGAAACGTACTAACGATACGTTGAAGGAGTAACGCAGGCTAGATCGCAGTAATGCACCAAAAACGCTGGTGGCTTTCGGGCTTTGCCCGATACCACCAGCGTGTCGCGTGTGTCCCAGACTAGTTCAATGACTGTTTGACGTATGTGCCGCCGCCTTCCAGCGTGGCTGTTAGAGTGTAACTAGTACAGTCACCACCAGCACCATTGTCGCAGTTTGCTGGTGCTTCGGCGTAAGCGTAATCGTTAGCTGCTGGTGTGGCTACTAGTGTTTGAGCTGAGCCCTTGGGATCTTGCAGAGCGGCTGCGTCAAGACCCTTCATGTTGGTGCTACGAAAGGTCGAATCATTGAAATTTGTCAATGTTGGGTAATTACCGTTCTGTGCCTGGTAAGCTTCAAGTTGTCCGTGCAAAGCGTTAATGTCCGTCTTTCTTTCTGTGTCGCGCGCTTTTTGCTGGATGCCGTTGTAAGTAACAACGACCAACCCCGCCAAAATTCCAATGACGACGATGACAATCAAAAGTTCAACTATTGTAAAACCCTTGGCCGCCGCCTTTTTAATCGAGGTCATATAAAGTACCCACCCTTCTTATTTTCTTGCTTATTAATTAATAGAACATTTTTTTTGTTCTTACCCCTGATTATAAACAGTAGCATTTTGATGTCAAGAAGTATCCACACCACCTAGAATGCCGAGCTTCACGCTCGAGTGCCTGACTAGGCGTCAGCGAAACACTGACTGAGGTGTGAAGCTCAGCTTCCGATGTTCTTGGATAAGCCGGCTATGGGGCCCATAACACTTGCCGCGATCAAGCCGACGATGCCGCCTAGTAGCACAATCATTACCGGTTCAATAATACTGGCCAGGCTGTCGATCACGGCATCGACTTCTTCTTCGTAAAACTCGGCTACTTTAAGCAAAATCTCGTCAATTTTACCGGTTTCTTCACCGACTATAATCATTTGGCCGACAATCGGTGGAAAGTAGGGCGCCGCCAGCAGTTGCTTTCCTAAGCTTTGACCATTTTTGACTGCTTCAGCGACTTGCTCCAGCTGCCTCTGGATTACCCGGTTGCCTATGGCTTTGCCGGTAACTTCTAGTGCTTCCAGTACGGTTACGCCCGAGCTCATCAGCGAAGAAAAGGTCCGAGCAAATCGGGCCACAGCAATTTTAATCAGGACGGTTTTGAGCACCGGGATACGTAGTAGCAGTAAATGAAATTTATACTGGCCGCCCTGGGTACGGACATAGCGGCGCAGATAGATGACGGCAACTACCATAGCCGCCATAAGCAG
>JBBTWK010000016.1:2713-4079 GCA_038062805.1 Patescibacteria group bacterium | reverse complement strand
ATAAGCAGTACGGCATTTGGTAGCGAGCCGATAAGCGGCAGCTTATTAATCAAAGGAATGGAATGTAGGATACTATTGCTGGTCAAAAAGCTGCTCAGGTTTAGCAACACCTGGGTATAGATAGGGAACTTGGCGTTTGGTCCGCCGAGGTCGTGTAGGATCTTGCCAATTTTGGGAATGACAAACAGCATGATGCCAAAAAAGGCTATGACGGTAATACTAAGGATGACCATCGGGTAGGCCATTGCTGACCTGATCTTGTGGCGAATAGCCGAATCTTTTTCAACCTGCAAGGCCAGGCGCTTCATGATGTCGTCCAAAATACCACCGGCCTCGCCAGCCCGCACCATGTTTACATAAACTTCACCAAAAACGCGAGGGAATTTAGCCATAGCATCAGCAAGGGGTACACCACTTTCCACATCGTGATTAATGGCAGTGACCACTTCTTTGAAATATTTGTTTTCGGTTTGAGCGGCCAATGTATCGAGGCCGCGCGGCAGCGGCACACCGGCGTTGATCATGGTCGACAGCTCGCGGGTGAAGATAACCAAGTCTTTAATCTTGACTTTTTTGCGCAGTCCAAACCCACCCCTTTTAGCCTTGGCCTCTTTTATCATCAATGGTTTGGAGCCTTGGGAGCGTAACATGCCAAGTGCTGCTTCGCGACTGGCAGCAGTCAGGACGCCACTAGACTTTTGGCCGCCGGGGCCCTGTGCGGTATAGCTAAAATCCGGCATACGCGCCTCCGGTGCAGTTAACAGTTAGCCATTCACGGTTAACCATATATTTACCAGTAACGATTAGCCACAGACCACTGGTAACAGTTAACAGATAACACATCGTGAACGGTGAACGGTAAACGGTGAACGGGAGCGATAATGATGTAGTCATTATCGCTCGGTGGTGACACGCATTACTTCTTCGAGAGTGGTTTGGCCACGCAATGATTTTATAAGGCCATCGGTCTGCATCGTGATCATGCCCTCAGTGATGGCCTGGTTTTGCAACGTCTCGCTGGTACTGCCGCTGACAATCATTTTTTGAATTTCCGGACTAATGTCCAAGACCTCATAAATGCCTAACCGGCCCCGGAAAGAACTGCCAGCACTACTGTTACTTTTCATACGCCACAGCCGCTCAATATTTTGCTCGGTAGTTGAAGGGTCGCCGGCAGCTGCAGTACCGATTCGGCTTTTCATGGCTTGCTTCTCTAGTTCGTGGACGTGCATCATGGCCGCCGCGTCGGGTAAGCTAAAAGCCGCTTGGACTCTTTTGAGTGTCGCTTCGTCTGGTTTGTAGGCCTCAACCGCGTCGGGCACTAATTTGCGTACCAGGCGCTGGGCGACAACCGCTCGGACGGTGC
>JBBTWK010000016.1:0-2703 GCA_038062805.1 Patescibacteria group bacterium | reverse complement strand
AAATGGCTCGATGCCCATATCCAGCATGCGTGGCAGGCAAGTGGCGGCATTATTGGTGTGCAGGGTGGAAAAAACCAAGTGGCCGGTCAGGGCGGCTTGAACTGCCAGATTGGCAGTCTCACTATCGCGGATTTCGCCGACCATTATGATATTGGGATCTTGGCGCAGCAGTGCCCGCAGGCCGTTGGCAAAGGTCATACCGGCTAGAGGATTGACCTGAACCTGGTTAACGCCGGGAATTTTATACTCTATCGGATCTTCGACGGTGCTGATGTTGACTGTCGGCTGGTTGAGCCGGGATAAGATACTAAACAGACTGGTACTTTTACCGCTGCCGGTTGGGCCAGTAAACAAAATCATGCCGTGCGGTCGAGTCAAAGCTTGTTCCAGCCGCTGCAGGCTGATGCCCCAAAAACCCAGTTCCTCCAGTGTCGAAGCTTTGCTCGATTCGTCCAAAATACGCATCACCACCTTTTCCCCCTCGCTGATAGGCAATGTGCTGACGCGCAGGGCGTACTGGCTGCTGCCGATGTTGACTTTAAAGCGGCCGTCTTGGGGGGCGCGACGTTCGTCAATTTTTAGATTGCTGAGGATTTTAATACGGCTGACCAGCGACAGCATCAGTTTCTTGGGTAATTTATTAGTTTCACGCAGCTGGCCGTCGATACGGTAGCGGATTGAAACTTGATTTTCGCGCGGCTCGACGTGAATGTCGCTGGCGCCTTGCTTGACTGCGTCTTGGATGATCAGATTTACGGTTTGGGCGATCGGGCTGTCTTCGGCTAAATCTTCGGCTTTGATTTCTTCCTCGGCTTCGGCGTCTGAACCACTGCTATCGGTGGCGATAACTTCAGTTAGCTCACTGCTAATGTTGCCGCGGTACTGGTCGAGAGCTGTCAAAATATTTGAACGGGTCGCTACATAAACCCGAATGTTGGTACCTAGCTGCTTCTGCAAGAAGTTCAACGCCTGGACATCGTCGGGATCTTCCATGGCCAGCAGCTTGCTGCCGTCTTCGCGGACGTCAAACAGCACCACATTGTATTGGCGGGCTATATGTTCGGGAATTAGTTTTAAAACGTCTTTGCGTAAGTTTTTGGGGACAATTTCGACAAACGGTACCTCGGTTCGGGAGGCGTATTCCTGGGTTAGCTCTTTTTCACTGATTAAATTAGTGGACATCGCCAGGTCTTGGAGCGGTTTTTTCTCGCTCCGCTGGGCGTCCAAAAGATTTTTTATCTGCTCTTCGGTCAGTTTTTTATCCTGTCGGAGCAAATCAAGCACCAAGGCATCATTAATGCGCATATGCTTATTATAGAGGAAGTAGCAATTAGCAACTAGGAATTAGGTCTAGATATATGAAATTTTTATACTTAAATAAACCATGCTTGATTTTAAGCTGCAGCACTTTTACCTGGGCATCTGCTTGCTATACTTAAGATAAAGAGGTTAAGGAGAAACATGGCCAAGAAGAATAAAGCCGAAAAAAAAACGATTGCCGACACAGGTGACAAAGCTGGCAGCGGCAGGGCGCAAGCCCTAAAATTGGCGGTTGACCAGATCGAGAGGCAATTCGGCACCGGCTCGATTATGCGGCTTGGCGATGCCCACAGGGTTAACGTCGAAACGATTCCAACTGGCGCTCTCAGTTTAGATATTGCGCTGGGCGGTGGTATCCCCAAAGGCCGCGTTATCGAAATTTATGGCCCGGAAAGTTCTGGTAAAACGACTGTTTGCTTACATGCCGTAGCCGAAGTTCAAAAAGCCGGCGGCACGGCGGCTTTTATAGACGCCGAGCACGCTCTAGACCCTAGTTACGCCAAGCGCCTGGGGGTTAATACCGATAACCTGTTAATTTCACAGCCAGATAGTGGTGAGCAGGCACTAGAGATTCTTGAAACGCTAGTTCGATCTAACGCTGTGGATATTGTTGTTATTGACTCGGTGGCCGCGTTGGTGCCGCAGGCCGAAATCGAGGGCGATATGGGCGATGCCCACATGGGTCTCCAGGCCCGGCTGATGAGCCAAGCTCTGCGCAAACTGACCGGCATCATCAGCCGTACCAAGTGCACGGTTATCTTCGTCAACCAACTGCGCATGAAGATCGGCATTATGTTTGGAAATCCCGAAACCACGACCGGCGGCCAGGCACTAAAGTTTTATTCCAGCGTACGTATGGACATTCGCCGAATCTCCCAAATTAAAATCGGGGACGAAGCTATTGGCAACCATGTACGAGTGAAAGTGGTTAAAAATAAGGTAGCACCGCCATTCCGCGAGGCCGAATTTGACATTATGTACAACCAAGGCATCAGTACCGAGGGTGACGTGCTGGACCTGGCTGCCACCCACGAAATAGTAGTCAAAAACGGCGCGTGGTACGAATACGGCGGCGAAAAATTTGCCCAAGGCCGCGAAGCCGCCAAGCAGTATCTGCGCGACAATCCCAAAGTCTTTGAAAGAATCACCAAAGAGACCCGCGCCGCCGCCGAAAAAACCGAATAATTGCTATCATTGAGCGGTGACAGCGACTAACCATGCTCTAACTGGTGCCGTAATCGCGCTAGCCATCAAAAAACCCGAGCTGGCGATTCCGTTGGCTTTTGTCGTCCACTTTGCCATGGACGCTATTCCACATTTTGATGCCGGCCCAGATTCGCCAAACCTAACCAAAATAGCCATTTCTATAGATCTCATAATCGC
>JBBTWK010000015.1:0-3225 GCA_038062805.1 Patescibacteria group bacterium | reverse complement strand
TGACACCACTGCTTAGGTTATGATTGGACATCGAATAAGCCAGGCCGATGGCTGAAGAAATCAGCGCAGTTGCCAAGATTACCTCGACAATGGTATCGCCTCTTGCAGATCGAGATTGCTTATTGTTCTTTGTTCTTTGCTCTTTGTTCATTGTTCTTTGCCTTTAGCTGCAGCTTTCGAATTTAAGGTTAGTGGTTACACCAGCCGCCGAATTGCTGACAACCAGCAGGGCGCGGCGCTTGGTATCGGAACTTTCCAGGCACAGCTGCCACGAATTTATATCCGATGGCACCGAACAACTGGTGCCTTCGACGCAAGTTTTAGCGGCTGAGACATCGTGCCCGGCAGTATCTAAATTATAAGCTTTAGCGGTAAAAATCCCACCGCTTTGACTGTTACCTGACTCGCCACTAAAATCGAGGTAGTATCCAACTAAGCTGCTGGGCGATAGTATGCCGGCCGAATCAGCCACCTTGGAAGAAATTATTTTTAGACCGCCGCCTAGTTTGTAATCGGTGTTAAGGTCAATCCCGTCGGCAACAGCAATAGTTGGATTGGCTTCGGCCAACGAACTGGCTGGCCCAAGGGGAGTGCCGCCGGAGTAAATTTGGCGGTTGCCCAGCACATTGTATATAAAAATGTCGTTAGTGCCGGTAATCGCTTCAAAAACCTTGCCAATCGATAGGCAGTCCTGGTTGGTGGCCCCGGAGCCGTCACTCGAAGGGCTTAGAGTAGCCCTTGGCGGGCTACCGCTAACTGTACAGACGAAGCCCTGGGCGGAGTAAAATTGGCTGGCGCTGACACTTCTGGCCTCGGTGGATAGTTTTGAGGCCAAATCATCCACGGCTTGATTAAAATTAACTTCTGCTCCTTGGCCGCTGAATAAAACCAGACCGCTTGTAAAAATGACGCCCGAGATAGCCAATACGATCATAATTTCCACGATGCTGTACCCCGATTGGAAAGCCCTGGCCCACTTCATCCCGTTAGAGGTCCGATTTGCGAACAGCAAATCGGCAGATTTATACAAAATCTTACCTCTAACGGGATTCATTGTCTTGAGTATAGCATAAGGGGTAAGAGAGGGGTGAGCCTCACAAAAATTGTGCGGCGGCTTTAGTGTAGGATTAGGCTTTGGTAATAGGTGGTGAAGCTGTTGCCAAATAGTAGGACGATAAAAGTCGCCGAAATTAGAAACGGACCATAGGGTACTTTAGAGGTTAGGGTTTTACGGTGGCTGAGTAGTTCGGGCAGTATGGCAACTACGCCCAGCGCCGAGGCTACAAATATCATCTGCAGGCTTAGCAGTGGGTCTGCTAAAACCGTTCCGGAGATTAGACCCAGCCGGACATCGCCAAAGCCAATGGCTTTGCCGCGGCTGAGTTCGTATATCAGCCAAAAGATGCCGGAAGCTACCAGCAAGCTTAAAGCTAAGAGCCAAGAGCTACGGGCAATATCGTTGGAAAAGAACAAGATATATGCCAGCCTACCAGTAATCGCAACTAAAAATGTTGGATAAAGTATATTGTTTGGCAACAGCATAAAGCGTAGATCATAGACTGCCAGCGCCAATAGGCCAACGCTGGCCGCCAGCCAGGTCACGAACAAAAGCCACTGCCCGCCCTGCAAAGCAACTGGCCAAAAAGCATACGAAATCACAAAAACAGCACCTAAAATCAGCTCCATTAGTGGCGCCGACCAATGAATGGGTTTTTTGCAGTACCGGCATCGCCCTTTCAGCGTTAGCCAGCTGAGAAGTGGAATTAAATCCAAGGCTAAAAGTTCGTGTCCACAACTTTCGCACTGGCTGCGAGCCTTGACCCAATCTTTTTTCTTCCGGAGGCGCCAAGTGAGCGCCTGCACAAAACTGCCGAAACAGAGCCCCAAAACAAATATAACAACCAGTTCTAACATTCCCCTTTACTATACAGATATTGGCCATCCAAAAATACTTAACCTGTTAAGTAATTTTACCGAGTGAGTCCCAAAAGCGAACAAACCCCGAGCAAACCGATGAATATTGGCTGAGAGAGTCGGAAAGTATAGGGTGTAACCCTATGCCTACTTGGTCTAGGTGGTTACCAAGCGAGCCCCATTCAACAAAAGTGGGTTGGTTTGCGGAGTGCAACCCGAGTCACCTAACCTGCGTACGGCAGGTGACCCGGCGTGAAACGCACACTTTTTTGAATGGGGCGAGCGACCTAACCGTTGTCGATGCAGTAGTAAGTACTGGTACGTTCCAGTGCGATCAGCAGTGCGTATTGCTTGGAATTGGCGCCTCCGCCTCCGCCAGCGGCAATGTTCTCACCGCTGCATTTGTTACCTACCGAGATATAGACATTGCCCGCCGCCCAAGCCGGCAGAGTTGTACTGGTGGACATATTTAAGGTAACATCGTTGCCGGTTTTTGGTTCTTTAATATTAACGTTGCCGTTAATGTAGCGACTGTACCAGTCGTTGCAACCCTGGCTGGCGGCCAGTGAAGTACAAGCCGCCCAAGTGCCCCCGGCACCATTAAATGGGAAGACGCCCTGATTGTTAGAGGAATAGGTATTTAGTTCACTGGAAAGACGGCCAGCCATATTCTGACGTTGACTGTCACGCGTATTACGCTGCAGCTGCGGCACGGCAATAAAGACGATGGTTAGGATCAAGCCAGCGATCGCTAGCACTATCAGGATTTCGATAATGGTGAACCCGCCTAAACTCCTTTTGGAGTTTGTGCGGGTGAAGCCTTTTTGTGTTTTTGATCTCAGATTTTTCATATTTCCCCTTGTATGGTGCCCCTTCTTGATATGGTTATGCTTACATCATATTACAGTTTGGCTTCTATGCAAGTGCTAATGAGGTCCGACCTTGGATAAAACAAAGAGTTTTTTAGTAAAAACTACTAAGTTTTACCTACTTTTATCCAAGGTCGGACCTCTAAAATTTACGGACGAATGAAATTTTTTCCAGCCAGAGTATAGATAGGTAATAATACCGCGGCTACAACGATCAGAGCGATTATGCCGACGGTGATCATAAGAACTGGTTCAATAACCGTCGAGATTGATTTAATCTGGTTGTCAACTTCCTTTTCGTAATAATCAGCCAATTTGGCTAGCATGCTATCGAGCGCCCCGGACTGTTCACCAATGTGTATCATATTGGGCACCAGCTCTAAGAAGTGCTTGTCGCTGGCCAAACTGGCGGACAATGATTTACCGCCCCTCACCTGCTCTG
>JBBTWK010000014.1:0-2801 GCA_038062805.1 Patescibacteria group bacterium | reverse complement strand
TATTACGAAGTTAACCAAAAATACGAACACTACAAACCCCTAGCGGCCATCTTTGGTGGTGTATCTTTCGCACCGCCAGAGCCAGCCACTGAAGAGACGAAAGCTGATAAAAAACCCCTGTCGGCCAAGCCCCGAGTCGACGTGCCGACAACCGAGCACCCGCTGGCCAAAGGCCTGCGGGCTACTGGGCATGTGGAACTGGCACTGCTAAGCGGCCAGTTTACCCGCGATGAATCGGCTGGCATCGACGTTTTAATTGTCGGCGATGTCAATCAAGCTAAAGCTGCGAAATTTATTTCAGATCTAGAAGCTAGTGAAAATAAGGAGCTGCGTTACACCGTTATTAGTCTCGACAACTATCATTATCGCTTACAGATAAACGACCGATTCATCAACAATGTTCTTGGTGCAAAAAAGCAAGTTATAATCAACACCCAAGAACTGCAAATATAAGATGGGAATTGTGAATTTGGAATTGGGAATTGTGAATTTTGGGCGATATTCTCTATTCTCTATTCTCTATTCTCTACTCACGACCGGAGGGAACATCCAGTGGAACTGACGTATTATGGGGCCAATTGCCTTAGGATTTCAACCAAAAAAGCCCAGGTTGTAATAGACGACAATCTTGATAAGCTAGGCCTCAAGTCGGTCACTAAACCGACCGATATAATTCTGCGTACATTTCCTGGGGTATCTGCCAAACCGAGCAGATTTACGGCCGATATGCCGGGCGAGTACGAAGTTTCCGGAGTCATTATCCACGGAGTAAGTGCTCGTGGACATATGGACGAAGAAGGCTCACGTAACGCGGTGATTTATACCATTGCCGCCGATGACCTAAAAGTGGCCGTTTTGGGCCATATTTATCCGCAGCTAAGTGAAGATCAATTGGAGCAAATTGGCCATGTGGATATTGCCGTTATACCGGTGGGCAACAGTGGCTATACATTGGACGCAATCGGGGCCTTAAAACTTATAAAACAAATTGAACCCAAGGTCATTATCCCCACCCACTATGCCGACAAGTCTATTAAATATGAGGTACCTCAGGTTGAACTTCAAGAGGCTTTAAAAAATCTGGCCATGGAGCCGAGCGAAACTCTTCCCAAATACAAACCGAACCTGACCGAACTGACCGACACCACTCGTCTGATCATCCTCGAACGCCAGTAGTATGTTACGGCACTGCACTTTATTGTAGTTACAAATTACTACAATTTTTAGTCCGTCATCTTATAAGTTACAATTTTACCCCTTGACATAGTTACAAAAACGCTTATACTTAAAAACAGTTTTATTTACCCGCCCAAAATTTTAAAAAACTTTGGCGGGCGAGAAAACAAAAAGCAAAAATAAAATGGCGCGTCAAATAAACAAAATCTGTCCCGGTTGTAGTGCCGTATTCAAAACCGGGAATGCTACTACTTGTTCTACGCGTTGTCGAATGCGCTTGCACCGTGCCAAACAATCCCTACAGCGTGAAGTCCAGAAACTAGCCGAACTACGCCAAACGGCAATCGCCGATATCCAAAATAGTCTGGTGCCTCCTCAGCTAGCAACAGCGGCGGCCGAAACCCCACCAGACCTTGACAGCGATACCTCGCTTATGCCACCTGATGAGCTACCCGGACCTGGCTCTTTTAATCATTCATTTGCTGAGACAGAGACACCAACAGCTATCCACCCCGTCGGACATCTAGTTACGCCCCAACTACAGGTACCACCAGCATCAGTCACTCAACCAGTAATACCCCAGCCCCTAATGGCGGCACCAGAGATTCAATTACTAGAGACCAAACCAACGCCTGCCCACTGGCAGCAACTACAAAACTCCTGGCAACTGCCACAGGCAACGCCCGCCCAACCACCCGCCCTGGGCAGTGCGTCACTAAGCACGCCAGGTATGCCCCCACCTCCACCCCTAAGAGGACTGTCCTCTGAGAGTTTTAACCAGACACCAACCACGCCACCAGATCAAAGCAACTCCAAAGGTCCAAAACTATCTAATATCTTTAAAAACCGGCCAATCCTGGCTGGTCTTGGCTTCGTAACCCTGATAGTCCTAATCTCCGGAGCCTTTGCCCTGTCTGGCCTGCTGCGCCAAAGCGGATTAGATACCACTGACCTCAGCTCCCAAACCAGCGACAGTGACATCCTGTCTGCCAAAGACGCCAAACTAACCCTCAACCTGGACACAGTCCTAGCCAAGGGTAAGACTCTAACCCTAGGCCAACTAGTAGCTGAGCCTACTACCAACATCCTGCAACTAACCGGTGACTTCACAGCCAGCGGCACCCTGTCTGCCTCCGGCGGCTCTACCTTCGCCAATAACTCCGGCCTGGTCATCGACAAGGTAACTGTTTGTACTAGCGCCGGCTGTATACCCAATGTCAACATTCCTACTATAGCCGGCTCTAGCGGCACAGCCGCTGGTACGGCCGGAGCCGTGGCTATTTTAAACGCCGCCCAGACCTTCACCGCCAGTAACAAATTCAGTACTAACTCCACCACAGCTTTCTCTATCCAAAACGCCGCCGGTACCTCCAACCTGCTAATAGCTGATACCATCTCCAGCCGGATAGGCATCGGTACCGCTACTCCGGCCTACACCCTAGATGTCAATGGTGACATCAACTCTACTACCGGTGTTAGGCTAAACGGGGCCCTGCTGTGTAACGCTAGCGGCTGTACAGCCGCTGGCGGCTCCAACAGCTACGTCCAAAACGGCACCGCCCTGCAAAGTGCCAACTTCAACATCAGCTCAGCCGCAGCTGGCTCCATCACCGCCATTATCCGGG
>JBBTWK010000013.1:0-8853 GCA_038062805.1 Patescibacteria group bacterium | reverse complement strand
TTTAAAGAAAGCGGCCTTACCATAAACGGTGTCATTAACTCGCCAACAGTCTTTAAAAATACCAACGACTCCCCCACCGCCTTCCAGGTCCAGAACGCGGCCGGCACCTCTTTATTCACAGTTGATACTACCAACTTAACCATAACCCTTGGCCCCGCCTCCGCCACACCGACAATCTTAGTTCTGGGCAACAAAAACACCTCCGGCGACCCGAGTTGCGCAGAAGGGGGTATTTACTACAACAGCATATCTAAACAGGTTAGGGTATGCGCAAACAGCGCCTGGGATACATATGTAAACTCTAGTGGCTGGGTATCGTCAGCTGATGAAACCTGGACGTATGCCTCTGCCGACGCACCGCCCTTCACCTTCACAGTCCCCGGCGATCTAACAGGTAAGTATTACCCAGGGCAGAGGATTAAACTAACCCAAACAACCCCTAAGTACTTCATCATCACCGCCTCTTCTTACTCCAGCCCCAACACTACCGTTACAGTTTATGGTGGCACTGACTATACCTTGGCTAACGCAACCATATCGGCCAATTATTATTCCGGAATAAAAGCTCCAGCTGGGTTCCCACTCAATCCGACGAAGTGGACGGTGGAGTTCATCGATACTGCGTCACAGACACAAGCCTCGCCAGTATCGGGAACTTGGTACAACATCGGCACGTCCACGTTGGCAATACCTATTGGGGTCTGGCGGGTTTCCTATTCGGTGGTGATGGAGCAAGACATTAGTGGGGCGGTGACTCCCGACTTTTTCACCACACTTTCCACTGCGAACAATTCAGAGTCCGACCTGTCGATGTCCTACCGATACAGCGCCGGGACGACAACGACGACGTGGGTGGAGACGCCGATGAGCCGTGAGCGAATCCTCACGCTCGCGGCAAAGACGAGCTACTACCTAAACGGCAAGGTCCTAAGCGCAAGCACCGGGATTTTATTCCGTGGCGATAATGGTACCACAATCATCCGCGCCGTCAGCGCCTATCTATAAAGCGATGAAACACCAAGACACCCTCACCCAACCCCCATCAACCCAGCCTCATTTCCCCAAAAAAACACCCAACCACCCCACACCAACTACCCGATCGAGCACTTTACGTGGAAGCATTAGCTGAACTATTCCATCACTAACCTCTTAAGGGTGCCACCCTTAGAAGTTTGCCAGCTCCGATTTGATCATGTCCAAATCTCTTTTGTAGCCTTCGTAATCCTCTAAAAATTTTCTGTAATCGGTTGTGCTATCAAAGAGTTCTAAAATCCTCCGAGGCCGGACCCACACAGCTTTCCGTTCATTGAAATAATAGGGCAGGCTGGAGAACTCCCAGGAACGGTAATTTTTTGGGTTGAGATGTATGTAGCGCGAAATATGCTGGAGGTATTCATCGCGATTTATTAGCGAGGCTTTGAATCGACTCTGGAACAATGGGCCTATACGCTGGTATTTTTTATTAAAATACATACCATAAGAAGTAGACAGAGCCTTAAGTAGTTTAGTCATAGAGTCTCGTTTGATTTGGTAAACAAGCGCATGAAAGTGGTTGGGCATTAAACAAAAAGCCAGCAGCTCAATATCTTTATGCAGCCATGGGTACTCACCTCCCACTTTATTGTTGACCGGGCTTTTACCCAAATACCTCTTAAACAGACTCAAGAAAACTACGTAATCGGTTGTTTCTCTGAACAGCAATTCTTTATTTACACCTCTGTTGTAAACATGGTAAAAGCTATCTTCGAAATATATTTTTTCTAAATTCCTACCTGGCATGTTTGCATTCTAAGGGTGGCACCCTTAGAATGCAAGTAGCAGCGTTTTACCACCAGCTGGTAGCGCCTCAAGAGAGTCGATCTAGCAAAACATATCGGATGACAGTCTTGTTTAGTAGGCATCCAAGCTTGACTGGAGCAGGATCGGCTGACTTTGCTCTAAGGGTCGTACCCTATAGTTATCCCATTTACAATAGTTGACCCCAGTGAAATTTCAGACTCCTACGGGTACGACCCGTAACAGAGGTAAAATTTACTCTATCGCACTCTACGGGTCGTACCCGTAGGGGGGTATGGGAGCTGGGTGGAAGAGAATAGAAACCGGCAAGGGCCCCCAGTTCTACGAGTTGGCTAGTTCCGATTTGATCCCGTCTAGCTCTTCATCTTGTTCTTTATAGTCTTCCAAGAAAACCGAGTAATCCCCCGTAAACAGTTCTAGGATTCGGTTAGGCATTACCCAATCAGTTTTGTATTTGCCTTCATAGTATGGATAACTTGACCACTGCCAGCTTCGGTAATCTTTTGGATTCAGATGTATGTAACGACTGATGTGTAGTAGATAATCATCATTGGTGATGCGGGAAGCTTTGTAGCGTTGCTGAAAAACAGGTCCGAGTCTTTGGTACTTCTTGTTAAAGTACATTGCATAAGCCACACCAAGGCTCTTCAAAAGTAATCTCATCCCGTCCTTGCTAGTTTGATAAATAAAAAGATGAAAATGATTGGGCATGAGGCAAAAAGCTAGCAACTCAATCTGTCCTCTATAGGACGGAAGGGGAACACCAGAGCTTTTTCTACTAACCTCACCGCTCAAATATCTTTTTAGCAAGCCCAAAAAAACTATATAGTCATCCTCGTCTTTGAAGATATCTTGTTTATCTATGCCCCGATTATAAATATGGTAGTAACTCTCAGCTATGTAATCTTTATAGATATTTCTACTCGGCATATTTTGCATTCTACGGGTACGACCTGTAGGGCGCAAGCAGCAGCAGTTTGGAATAACTCTACGGGTCGTACCCGTAGAAGAGTTTTGTGGCAGGTTGTTTACTGTTTAAGTGGTTAATGCTAATCTTTATCTAGGTATAGGGGAAATAAAAACTGGCTAATATAATTGCAATTCTTAATCAAAAAGGCGGAGTGGGCAAGACTACTACCGCAATTAACTTGGCGGCCTATTTAGCGCAGACTGGCCGCTCGGTTTTAGTAGTTGATGCCGACCCTCAGGGCAATACTACTAGCGGTCTGGGTTTTGATAAAAACAATTTAGAGTCAACATTGTACGACGTACTGTTTTCGCATTCAGAGCTGGATAGAACCATCATTGAGACTAATATCAAAAATCTCTACTTACTTCCGGCTAACGCTAATTTGGCCGGCGCCGAGGTAGAACTGGTTAACACACCCAGCCGAGAGCTGCAGCTTAAAAAAATCCTCGACGACCTGGACTACAACTACATTATTATAGATTGCCCACCGTCGCTGGGACTACTGAGCGTTAATGCCTTGGTGGCGGCAACCGACGTTTTGGTGCCGGTTCAAGCCGAATACTACGCCATGGAGGGTTTGAGCCAGCTTCTGTCGACCATCGGTCAAGTCCGTCAAGCACTCAACCCCAGCCTAAATCTACTGGGAGTAGTCATAACCCTTTACGATAACCGCACCTCATTGTCCGAACAGGTTAAAAGCGAGCTAGAGCGCCATTTTGGTGATAAACTTTTTAGTACGATGATTCCACGCAATATCCGTCTAGCTGAAGCACCGAGTTTTGGCAAATCTATCCACGAGCATGACAAGTGGAGCAAAGGCGCCCGGGCCTATAAAGCATTGGCTAAAGAGCTCGAGAGGCGGTTATGAGCCAACCGTTTACAGTTATCCGTTTACCGTTATCCATGCGTTATCCGTTCACTGTTATCCGTGAAGCTCAATGGCTAATGGCTAATGGTAAATGCATGGTAAATAGTAAATGGCTAATGGTTAACGGCACCGGAGGTGCGAATGGTTAAGAAAATGAGTTTGGGGAGAGGTTTGGAAGCTTTAATTCCAACCGATTTGGACGCTTCGATTCTGGGCGAAGACCAACACCGTATACAAAAAATACTCATTACCGACATAGTTCCTAGCACTACCCAGCCGCGCCACCAATTTGATAAGAGCCAACTCTCTGAACTCGCGGCATCGATTAAAAATCACGGGGTGCTGCAGCCGATTATTGTAGTCCACCGTAGCAGCGGAAAAGGCTACCGCATAGTGGCTGGAGAGCGTCGCTGGCGGGCAGCAAGAGAAGCAGGGCTATCGCATATGCCTGCCATTATCCGCTCACTAGAGGAATTAGAGCAGATAGAACTGGCCATAATTGAGAATATTCAAAGAGTAGACTTATCTCCCCTTGAGCAAGCAATGGCCGTGTACAAATTACAACATCAATTTAGTCTAACTCTTGAACAGATTGCAATGAAGCTCGGTAAAGCGCCCTCAACCCTAAGCAATATCGGCCGCCTACTACAGTTACCTGAAGCCGCTCGCCAAGCCTTGCAGGAAGCAAAGATAAGCGAAGGACATGCCCGGGCCATACTGGCCCTAAAGGGTAAATCTGATAAACAGACAGAACTTTTGAGTTGTGTACTGAACAACGGCTGGACTGTTCGGCAAGCCGAACAGTTTGTGGTAGCCGCTAAAAAGGGTGCCAGCTTGGACCAGGCCAAGGGTCGAACAGCTAGCGAAACACAGCTGACTAAAGATTTGGCCAAAAAACTGGGGCGCGACGTCCTAGTTAGGCATACGGCCAAAGGGGGTCAATTAATTATTCATTTTAAAAACGAAGCCGACCTGGAAGAGTTGGCAAGCCAACTTAGTGAGTAGAGGGTAGGGAGTAGAGAGTAGAAAAAACCTACCGAACTATTCTTTTGTTCGATATCCACTCACTACCCACTATTCTCTACCTACTATTTAGAAGCGCTGAGCTTTGTTTAATGGTAAGAAGCGCAGTGATAACTTGCCAATAATCTTATCTGCCTTTACGGGTCCAAACACCCGCGAATCTTCGGAATTGGCCCGATTATCCCCGAAGACAAAAATTTCACTGCTCCCGAGCGTAATATCAATATTGCCAGACGTGGACGAGGCATCGATGCGGTAAAGGCCCGTTTTATCGGGTTCATAACCACCCGGGTATGCCTGGCTATATATGCTCAGACTGCCACTACTAACTACTACTCGCTCGCCGGGGAGTCCGATAACCCTTTTGATAAGCTGTTTTTCATCACCTGACCCAGTACCTGGGCGAGACTGGTTAAATACGATAATATCGCCGCGGTGCGGTATATAGGCGTGCCCGGTTAGCCTAGCTAGACTGCGTGGCACCTTGTCTATAATCAGGCGGTCACCATTATGCAACGTAGTCTCCATACTTTGACCATCGACCAAGTAGGTGCGGATTAGAAAACCCTGAATAAAAAAGAATGCCACGGCTATGCCAGCGATAAATAAAACAATCGAAGCCCACTCGCCGGTGAATATGGCCGGCCGCCTTAACCGCCCGCGACTTTTGGTCGGTTGATTATCTGTGTCTAAATCGGCGTCCATAAGCAGTTATTATACAGCCATAAGAGGCCCGACCTTGTTTTATCCAGGGTCGGACCTCTGTTGGGTAGTTGTAATGTTATACTGGACAGGACGTGATGCGCCGAAATTATAAAAACAAGTCGTCCGCGGCGCGCGGACGCTCCATAGATGGAATTGTCAGTGATGGCCGCCGTTTGGGCGCACCTGCCGGTAGGTTAGGGGCGCCCTCGGCCGCGCCGTTTCACCCTAACCGGGACCAGCCAGTTGATTCGTTAGGCGCTGGTTTACGTCGGGCTGAGGGTTTTCACCCAATGCGTTCTGGCTCGGGCAGTTTGGGGGTAGCAGCGGTCGACGCCGAAGCCAATCTGGTGTTGGATGAACCAATTATTTTAGACGAGCTTGCGACGAGCAAAAAGAACGAACGGGCACGCCCCCGCCGCCACTTTAAATGGGGTCTTAAACGTCCCACACTGGTCTTGCTAGCACTTATTGTCGCTGGCGGTCTTTTTATGGGAGCAAAATTCTATATCACCGAACGCCATTTATTCAGAGGCGGTGGCGGTGCACCGGCACTGGCTTCTAATATTGATATAAGTAAGCTGCGCGGCGAAGGTGACGGCCGGGTTAATATCCTGGTTCTGGGCATTGGCGGCCCGGGCCACGAAGCGCCTGATTTGACTGATACTATTATGATCGCCAGCATTGACCCCACCAATAACCAAGTCTCGCTGCTGAGTTTACCGCGCGATTTATGGGTCAAAATACCCGGTAACGGTAGCCAAAAACTCAATGCCGCCTATGCCTACGGCAAGAATAATTCCAAAAGTAAAAACTTGATCGATCAAGAGAGAGATGGGCTGAACCTGCTTGATAAAACTCTGTCACCGATCATCGGCATTCCTATCCACTACCATGCCATTATTGATTTTAAGGCCTTCGCCCAGGCGATTGACGCTGTCGGTGGCGTGACATTTAACGTGCCGGAAACACTTTATGACCCAACCATTGCCTGGGAAAATAAGTATAACCCCGTCATCGCCCAAAAGGGTACCCAGACCTTTAATGGTGCCCGGGCGCTACTCTATGCCAAGTCGCGCGAAACAAGTACCGACTTTGCCCGCAGCGAGCGCCAGCGCCAGCTAATGGTCGCCCTAAAGGATAAAATTTTATCGGTTGGCACTTTTTCTAACCCCATAAAAATTACGCAACTACTCAGCAGCTTTGGCGACAATATTTATACCGATTTTTCACTAAACGATGTGAAGCGTTTGTACGAGATTATCTCCAAGATACCGTCCTCGAACATCAGTTCACTCGATTTAGTAACACCTCCGCATGACCTGTTGAGCACCGCTAACTTAAACGGCCTATCGATTGTCCAGCCTAAAGCAGGCCTATATAGTTACGACGCTTTGGGCAGCTATATCAGGAACGCCTTACGCGACGGTTTATTAATTAAAGAAAACGCTCCGATTGCGATCTATAACGCCACTTCGGTGGTTGGCCTGGCGACTAAAAAAGCTAAACTGTTAAAATCATATGGCTACAACGTCACCACAGTAGAAAGCCTGTCAGAAGCTACCGATCCAGCCAAATCGATGCTGATTGACCTAAGCGGCGGTGTCGACAAATACACTAGGCATTATCTGGAACAAAGGCTGGCTATCATCGCCAGCAATAAGTTACCGACTAGCACAGGTATTACACCCCCAAGCGGCACTAAATTTGTTATAATTCTAGGCAAAGATGCTAACGGCTCTACGCAGTAAGATCAAGCCGGCCAAAGGCTTTTCGCACGTCGTCCACGTGGGTTTGCTGGTGTTTTTGCCCATCCTGGCGTACGTCTTGGTACGAATTGATTTTGTGGCAGTTGCCATCTCACTGATATTACTCAGCAAATGGCGAATTGTGGCCGTTAGGCCACGTTACTGGCTGGCTAATACTGCAGCCAATGGTGTAGATATCATAGTCGGCGTATCTTTTGTACTGTTTATGAGCAATACTTCCGTCACCTGGTGGCAATTATTCTGGATGGCTCTTTACGGCGGCTGGCTGACGTGGCTGAAGGCTCGCAGCGATGTTCTTAGCGTGTCTGCCCAAGCCATGATCGGCCAACTTTTAGGCCTGGCCGTTTTATATCTCAAATTTGGCGATGTTTCACTACCGATGTTGGTGGCTGGCACCTGGGTCATTACATATCTCGCGGCTCGCCACTTTTTAACCAGTTTCGAAGAACCCCACACAGCGCTACTGGCGCACACCTGGGCCTTTTTTAGCGGGTCGTTGGCTTTTATATTGGGCCACTGGCTACTCTTTTACGGCACAGTAGCCCAGATAATTGTCATTTTAACGACCATTGGCTACTGTTTGACGGGGCTTTATTATTTGGACGCTACCGAACGTTTAACACCGTCACTCCAGCGCCAGATGCTCGGCATTATGAGCGCGATTCTGCTAATTGTCATTGTTCTATCCGACTGGACTGGCAGCACAGTCTAACGCCGGCGCCAGTAGCAATTAGCTGTGAACTATTAGCAGTAGATTAACGGTTAACTGTTAACAGTAAACACACAGTAAACTGAAAACAGGCAACAGCTAACAGCTTTCAGCTTTTTTTCAGAATATCTAATAAAATGGAAGTCAGGTATGGCGATAATTCAATTTAACAAACCCAACTTACCCAAACTACGAGCACCGGATTTTAGCCGGTTCAAAAACAGACGTTTGGGGCAACGCTTTTTGCTCTTTGCTTCTTGCTTATTGCTTGGCTTTGGTGGTGGTCTGTTGGGCGCCCAAATCAACAACCATGGCGGTCTTGGCAAAACAACTATCGCCCAAAAACAGCAATACGTTTCTAGCGAGAGCCAGCTAATCTCCCAAATTGCCAAAACGACCGGCCAAAGCGTCGTTTCCATAGATGTGGAGAGCCAAACTACAGGCCAGGACTTTTTTGGTTTCCAGTATTCGCAACGACAAGCAGGAGCTGGTACCGGTTTTATAATTAGCGACCTTGGTATTATCGCCACCAATCGTCACGTAGTACCAGTTGGTACTAGTAGCGTCAGTGTGACTCTGTCTGACGGTACAAAATACTCAGGCGTACAAGTGATAGGCCGCACGGCTAGTAGCAACTCGCTGGACGTGGCATTTTTAAAAATAACTGACCTAAAAGGTAAAAAATTGGTACCCGTAACTCTTGGCGATTCGTCAAAAATGCAGGTTGGCGACAGGGTAGTGGCCATCGGTAATGCGCTCGGCCAATTCCAAAATACCGTCACGACCGGTATTATTTCTGGCCACGGTCGGGATGTCCAAGCCGGTGACCAAAACGGCGTTGTCATCGAAAATCTGACTGATCTATTCCAAACCGATGCTGCCATCAACCCCGGTAATTCTGGCGGTCCACTGGTTAATATCAACGGTGAAGTAATTGGCGTCAACACAGCCATCGCCGGCAGTGCCCAAAATATCGGCTTTGCCATCCCCATCAATGACCTCAAGGGTCTAATCA
>JBBTWK010000012.1:0-5190 GCA_038062805.1 Patescibacteria group bacterium | reverse complement strand
CTCTGATATATCATTTTACTTTAGTACGATGGTTTGGGCGATTAAATCTGCCATGAGTAAGTGGCCCTCGACGGATGGGTGGATGCCGTCGTGGGCGCTTATATAAACTCTATCACCAAATTGAGAGTCAACTGTTGACTTTGCGTAAGCATTGATGAGGGGAACGCCCAGTGAGCGGGAGAGGCTAACGGCATTTTCCAGCTGCTGGCGGATATTTTCTGCTTGTTGGTTGGCCAAATCCGGTGGCCAGTTGATACCGCCTGGGCCATCACCAAAACCGGTCGAAAGTGGTGCGATTTCAGCGAGCATATAGACATCAGCGCCGGTTTGTTTTGCTGTAGTGACTAGCTCTGTTAGAGTTAGCCAGTGCTGGTCGCGGTTATGGGGAGAGAAAGGGTTGTAGGCAAAAGAAGCGATGATGATGATATCGGCACTGATTTCGCCAATTGGAGGATAATTTCTGGTTTGGTAGGTAAAGGACTGATTGAATCTATCAAGTCCTTGGGCGACGTTCTGGCCACCGATGCCATAGTTGTAGAAGTTGAAGTAAGTCTCTGGATAACGGGCTCTCAGACTTTCTTTTAAATAGTCCAGATTCTCTCCCATGGTATCGACCATTGAGTCGCCGATTACGGCGATGGTGTAGGTGCTTTTGGAAGGTTTGGGGGAGGGGTAGGTGTAGGGCTGTTATTAGGAAGTGGGGAGTTAGGAGCAGGTAGTGAATCGTTTGTATTTAGGGAGGGCGTGATTTCGGTCTTTTCGGAAAGGATCTGGTTCGATTGCTGGTCGAAAATGAGATAGTAGCTTATGAATGGGATGACAATTGCAAGAGTAATTACAAGGATAATTTTGGGATTTTTGAGAAAGGGGGACATGTCTTTATCCAGTATTTACGAGGAGTAGGGTGGTGTCAACAGGTTCGTGGTTGACAGAGCGGGTTGATACGGATAGAATTGGTGAGAATTTTCATGGAAGAAGAACAAAAAGAAGAAAAGCCACAAGTACCTTCTGCAGCAGGTAGCGAATCCGGTGGTAAACTTCCTGTTGATAAGAAAACTACGTACTCAATATTAGCGGCCGTGGTTGTTCTTATAGTTTTAGGAAGTTTATTTTTTGTAGGGAAGAATAGCTTTTTCAAAAAGGCTGAGTCGAGCCCAACCCCAAGCCCATCGGCATCACCATCGGCTAGTCCTAGTCCCAGCCCAAGCACATCACCAAAAGCGTCACCTAAAGTTTCGCCAACTCCAACGCCGACACCTACACCTTCACCCACGCCATCACCTTCCCCGACATTTTCTGTAACGGGTGTTACCGCCGCGGTCTCGCCAACAAGCTACAGCGGTGCCTGTCCCAAAGAATTTGTTTTTTCGGCAAATATTACCGCCAATGGCGCAGGAACCGTTACCTATAAATGGACCAGAAGTGATGGAGCCAGCGGCCAAACTAAATCTCTAGTATTCTCAGGAGCCGGAACTCAGGCAGCCGAAGGTTCTACCTGGACGCTCGGAGGCTCCGGCAACACATACAACAACTGGGAGAAAGTCCAGATTCTTACGCCAAATACAACAGAATCAAATCAAGCAAACTTCAGCCTAAATTGTTCCTAGGAAATTAGTTTTACCTTCGGAAGAAGAAACTCCAGATAGATTGCCAGAAGCCGACTTTGGTGCCGGCAACGCGGCCAGCGCCTCCCGTTGGCGTGCCGTAGGTTGGGGTGGGATACTCGGGTGTACCGTAGGTTGGAGAGCTATATACTGGCGTGTCGTAAGTTGGGGAACCATAGGTTGGAGCCGGGTACTCTGGCGTGCCGTAGGTCGGAGAACCATAGGTTGGTGACGGATAGGAATAGCCAGTGCCTGGAGTTGGATATAAATAGCCCGGAGTTCCGTAACCCGGTGACGGGTAGGGATAGCTGGGTGACCCATAAGTTGGTGAAGTGTAAGGCGTCGGGTAGGTGTAACCTGAACCGGGGGTCGGGTATGGATAGAACGGTGTGGTGTAGCTAGGTGAGACGTAAGATCCGGGGGTAGCATAGGATGGAGATGCGTAGGTTGGTGTTCCATAAATTTCGCCGCCTGGTGGAGACGGGTAATAGTACCCCCCAGAAGGTGTGTAATAGGTGCCGGGTGTTGGGTATGGATATGAAGGAGTTGTGTAACCGCTACCGGGTGTCGGGTATGTGTAGGACGGGCTGACGTAAGAAGGCGTGCCGTAAGGAGTGTAATAGGCGGGAGATGTGTAACCACTACCGGGGGTTGGGTAGTAGTAGCTGGGTGAAACATAAGAAGGGGTGGGGTAAGAAGGTGAGTAATACGATGGTGAAATATAGGTGCCCGGTGTGTAGTAGGTAGGAGATGAGTATGGCGTGTAATAGCTTGGTGATGAGTATGGCGTGTAATACTGAGGAGTTGTGTAACCGCCGCCCGGAGTCGGATACGTGTAATCAGGTGTAGAGTATGGCGTGTAATAAGCCGGCGAGCTATAAGGCGTGTAGTAATGAGGTGTGGTGTAACCGCCTACAGGCGACGGATATGGGTAGGACGGCGTGGCATAGGGTGTGTAATAACTCGGCGTGGTGTAGTCGCCTCCGGGTGTCGGGTAATAGTAGCTTGGAGAGAAGTATACGATTGGCGTGGGGTAACCAGGAGTGTAGTAACTCGGGCTGGTGTAGGGCGGTGGTGTAGTGTAATTAGGCGTGGTGTAGTCGCCTCCAGGTGGCGGGGTGTAGTAATAAGGCGAGATGTATGGCGGCGGGGTGTAGTAACTGGGAGAAGGGTAATTGCATGGCGGGGCGAAACACGGCGGGGTGTAATAGGCGGGTGAGGCGTATGGCGGTGGTGTGTAATAAGTTGGCGATGTGTAATCTGAGCCAGGCGGAGGAGTGAAGTAGGTCGGTGAGGGATAAGATGGCGGGGTGTAGTAAGTCGGCGTGGTGTAATCAACTATCCACGGGGGTGTGTAATAAGAAGGTGAGATATAAGGTGGGGGTGTGTAATAAGTCGGCGTCGTGTAATCTGAACCTGGCGGAGGAGTGTAGTAGAAAGGAGAGACGTAGCTGCCAGGTGTGTAGTAAGTCGGTGTGGTGTAATTGCTTCCTGGCGGAGGCGTGGTGTAAGAAGGTGTGCTATAGATTCCGGGTGTGTAATATGGTGGAGATGTATAGGTACTGCCTGCCGGAGGGGTCGGATAGATCGGAGTTACATAATAGTTAGTTAGCGGTGGGGTGACGTAGACGACGTCTGACGGTGGCGTGTAATAAGTGTCCGGAACATAGATGTCGATTGGTCTTGGTGAGTCGGGATCAAATCCGGAGCATGAAGTGGGATTGACGGAACAATAATCCCAGCAAGAGCCTGGTGAATTACAGTTGCCCATTTCGGGAATTGGGTCATGAGTAACAGGCAAACCGGGAGTGACATAAACTACAGGGTTGTAAGTTTCATCGGGTCTAGGCTGGCTGGCGTCAAAACCTTCACAAGTTCCGGGATTGGCCGCACAGTAATCGTAACAAGTGGCAGGGGTGGCGCAGCCGTCCATGTCTGGTCTTGGTTCGAAATAGGCAGTTTTGACAGTCGGCGTAATTCCAACTGGTGGTTCAGTACAATTACTGCCATCCCAGAAACCGCTTGCGCTAGCACATTGATATACAACAGGCATGTCTTCGATCGGGGAACAGATGCCGCCCGGGGCGAGGGTCTCGCCGGTACCGCATGCTACCGGGACATAGACACCATTAGTGCCCAGAGTATAACTGCGGCAATCCTCGGCATTAGTTTCACAGTAATCGCGACAAGTGTCAGTACTGTCACAGCCTCCAGGTCCTGTAAAAGTTGTTCCTGCCGGGGCAGCTTGGGAGCAAGAGGCGAAATTATTGGGATCGCTACAATAGGCTTGGCAAGTTTCTGTTGAAGTACAGCCGCCGGGTCCTTCAGTCGTGGTGCCGCCTAAAAGACCGACATCGTGAGCAAAGTCAGAACAAGCCTGCTGGTTGGCAGGATCATCACAGTGAGTAGCACAGGTGGCGGCCGAATCACAACCAAGAACGTCGGAGGCAAGATCCAGGTATTCGGGCTTGTCGGGCTCGTCCACATAGCCGCCGGGTATTGTTTCAGAGCGGGCAAAAGCATCGCAGGCATCAATATTGGCCGGGTCGGAGCAATGAGTGGAACAAGAATCGGCCGAGTTGCAGCCAAGAGTTTGTTCAGCCCTTTGCCAAAAAGCGGCATCGGCAGCATTGGTAGGATCTTCTTGGTAGAACCCATGCTGTTCGGCAAATTGGGAACAAGCTGTGTTGTTTACCGGGTCGTTGCAGTAGGTAAAACAAGAACTGTAGTCAGAACAGCCACCGAGTTCGTTGATGGGGAAGGTAAGAGCGGCCTCGAGTGTGTTGGTTGGAGCAGGGGACGGAGCCGGCGAGGCAGTTTGAGAAGAAACGGCACGAGTTAAAAGAATTGAAAGCGCGAAAGCTACTGCTGCCGCTGCGAAGATTTTAATTAGGTTAAAGCTTATTGTTTTTGTCACTGGGCTACCGCGAATGGATTTTTAGTTTGGTCAAAGGGATTAACGTATTGCGTTTCTTTATTAAACGGATTTTTATAATCGGTTTTCAGCTCAACAGCGGTCGGTTCTTTTTGGGTAAAGGGAGTTTTAAGTTTGATGATATTTTTGGAGACTAAAAAGTAGAGGACCAGTGCCCAGAAGACGACGATGGCTATAATGATAAGTCCGGCGTGGTGGACAACCCCTTTTTTGAGGACCACTAAAACATTATTAGAATAGAGAAATGGTTGTTGTCAAGGGTTCGGTTAGGTTTATTTAGCGGCCAAAACGGGCTTGGGATTGGGCGAGGTGGTCGGCGTAAGTTGCGAGACAATAATTGCGATTTGGTGCTGAAACTGCATCGCAAAGATGAGCAGCGATATCTGGCTTTTTGCCCTCAAAAAGGAGTTCTTTCATAGCGCCAATGAGGCAATCGTCGGAAATTTGTCCGCCAGCTGGCGAGGTAGGTAGGACTTGGCAGGATGAGATGAGCGCTTCCCGGCTTTCCCCGACAGTGATAGTGACTAAGAGACCAAGGCTCTCAAAACAAGTTTTCTGATACTGGCTTTCAATCAAGCTGCACTGCTTCCCCACTTCTTTGGTGTTCCCTTGGAAAAACGGAAGCCAGGCAGAAACTTGGTTGCGCCAACA
>JBBTWK010000011.1:0-3740 GCA_038062805.1 Patescibacteria group bacterium | reverse complement strand
TCCACTTGGGAATTGCTACCCAGCGGCCTAGTGTCGATGTTATAACCGGCCTGATTAAGGCCAACGTGCCCGGCCGCATTGCCTTTACGACCATCAGCCAGATAGATTCGCGGACCATTATTGACCAAGCCGGCGCCGAAAAGCTGCTGGGAAGCGGCGATATGCTATATAGTATCCCCGAATACCCCAAACCAAGGCGCATGCAGGGCGCGCTCATAACAGATTCCGAGACCAATAAAATTTGCGACTTCCTGCGGGCCCAGCGGCCGCCAACCTATGACGACGAAGTTGTCAGCCAGCCCGTCCAATTAACGGGCAAGGGCGCCATCATGTCCGGCAGTGAAGGCGGGATGGACGACAGCGCTTGGAAAGAGTCCGTAGAGGTTGTCATAAATAGCGGCAAGGCCAGCACCTCTTTGCTGCAGCGCAAACTGCGCATTGGCTACGGCCGGGCCTCACGCCTAATAGATATGATGGAAGACCAGGGCATAGTTGGGCCATCCGAAGGCTCCCGCCCGCGCCAGGTTTTGGTCAGCAGTATCGACCAAGTCTTCGGCAGTGACGAAAGCGTTAGCGAGTCGGAAGGCGATATCTACGACGAAAACTTCCCCGACGATAGCCGCCAATAAACTATTTACAAACAGGGGTGAATAGGCTACAATAAAGCTATCATTAACTCAATTCGTGGCTTTAGGCACACGGGTTTAACCCAAGCACCAAAAACTCGAAGTTCCGTAATCTGATTGCAGACTACTCCACTCAGGTTTTGGTGCTGGGCAAGTCCAAAGGAGGTTCCCTTGAATCAAGTGTACGAAATTGCGGTGCTATATCACCCGGATCTTGAAATTGACCTAGAAAAGGCCAGCGGCAAGGTCGAAAAAACAATCACCGATAACGGCGGCAAGATTACCAATACCGACAATTGGGGCAAGCGTAAGCTAGCCTATCCAATCACTAAAAACGATTTTGCGGTTTATGTTTTTTATAGCGTCGAAATGCCGCCCGGAGTCGCCCAAAAAGTTGAACAGACATTCAATATTACAGATGAAATTATTCGTTTTCTTATCACTAAGCCAGACCTAAAGGGTAAGGCCAAAGCCGAAACACTGGCGGCCGAAAAAGCCAAGAAAGCCGCCGAGCGTGGTGACCGCGAAGACGATGACGAAGATGACGAACCTGAGCTCGAGCGACCGCGTCGTAGTAGAATAAGAGAGTAAGCGAGGATTTTGATATGGCACGAAGTTTTAATCAAGTAACCCTAATGGGTAATTTAACACGTGACCCAGAACTACGCACCACCCCGAACGGCCAGAGCGTTTGCAGTTTTAGCCTGGCACTCAATCGTAGCTATAAGGGCCAAGACGGTGAGTGGAAAGAAATGACTGATTTTGTTGACATTGTAGCCTGGGGTCCACTGGGCGAAAGAGTAGCCCAGTATCTTAATAAGGGCCGGCCTGCGCTGGTCAGCGGGCGTCTGCAAAGCCGCAGCTGGGAACAAGACGGTCAAAAACGCAGCAAAGTAGAGGTTGTTGCCAACGATGTAACGTTCTTAGGTAGCCCGGGCGGGACCAGCACTCAAACTACCAGCGATGAACCAGCAGCCGCGGCACCTGCCAAGGCCAGTGACTCTAAAAAGCTAACCAAGAAAGCCGAAAAAGAAGAAGATGTTGTCATCGAAGACATCGGCGACGAACCAATTAACCTCGATGATATACCGTTTTAAGGAGTAATAATGGCAAGGATTTTCAAACACCGAACCGATGTAGCCTTTTTTGACTACAAGGACTTTAAGACCCTACAGCGCTACGTTAACCAATACGGACAGATTGAACCACGCAAAAAAACTGGTTTAACCGAGAGCAAACAGCGCCAGTTGGCCCGCGCCATTAAACGCGCCCGCCACATCGCACTCCTACCATTTGTCGCAAATGGCTAGTATTTATGCGTGAAATCGACGTTGCCATGGCCGTGATTCGGCAAGACGACAAGTTCTACCTTCAATTACGCAGTTCAAAAGAAGAATTAGGAGCGGCTGGTTTAGTCGGGTGTTTTGGCGGCCAAGTGGATACCGATGAACCTGCCGTCAAAGCGGTCAGCAGAGAGATAAACGAAGAAACTACACTAGAAAGCTCACCAACAGACTTCCAGTGGATTGGTAAAGTGCGTGTTGTATCTGACCGCGATCTTATTAAAGCGAGAATCAACGCTGATGTATTTGGGATTTCTATTCCTCCGGGAACTAGCGGAAAAGCTAGGCAAGGTGAATTAATATCCTGGGCACGAGATGAAATAAAAGAAAACCAGGATAAACTCACACCAGCTACAAGGGCATGCTTTAAATATTTAATAAGGATTATTTAATGGCTTTATCGATAACTGGTCTAAAAAAAGGAACAGTTTTTACTCTCGACGGGGTCCCTTATAGGGTGATTGATTACAACCAAAAGGTGATGGGGCGGGGCGGTTCAACCGTCAACGTCAAAATCAAAAGTCTGGTTGATGGCAAAGTTTTGGCAAAAACCTTTCATGGCAACGAACAACTGGACAATGCTGACATCACCAACCGGCCAGTGCAGTATCTGTATGAAGCTGACGGTCAATTTCACTTCATGGACGAGCGGAACTACGAACAATTCAGCCTGGCGACAGATAATATGGAAGGTAGAAGCAGCTATTTGAAAGAGGGCGACGTCGTCACCGCTCAATTGTTTGACGGCCGGGTGATTAGTGTTGAACTACCCAAAAATGTACAGCTAAAAGTGACCTACACCGAAGACGTAGTTAAGGGCGACACCAGCTCGGCTATCACCAAAGACGCGACGCTGGAAACTGGAATTTCGGTTAAGGTGCCGGCTTTTATCAAGAAGGGCGATATAATTTCGGTAGACACAACCAATGGAACTTACAGAGAACGCGTTAAAGACTAAACCCTACCGCTACTTCATCGCTTATTTGCTCGATGATTTACCAATTGGTGCCAAATTTAAGCCCTCGGCGCTGCATATATTAATTTTACCGTGGTTTGCTTTGGAAACGGATGAGGGACCATTTTTGACTTGGTTTTATGACCATTTCGATAGAGTTCCAGCTTTTAATGCCACAGTTAGCGAACGAAAACTATTTGGGCCTAAAAAGGACGTGCCGGTAAGTATTATGGAGCCAGAGCGTAAGTTCATGCAGCTGCACCGGCTGGCGCTCAGTTGGTTTGGTAAGGTCGGCGCCCGTTGGGCCGAGCGTGACCCTTACGTCGGCAATGATTATGTACCTCATGTTGCCCAGCGACACGGCTTTGTTCTCGAGCAGGGCCAGACACTGCCCATAACTTCTTTAACATTGGTTAAAGCCGCCCGCCGTGACGACCAAATTCGCCAAGTCGCGGCTAGAGTCGAGCTATATGACTAAAATCCGCTTAGACCAAAAATTAGTCCAGCTCGGGGCCGCCCCAACCCGAAGCCAGGCCGAAAATTACATTAAACTCGGATACGTTTTGGTAGATAATGAGCCGATTTTGAAGTCTGGACATTTTATTTCCAAAAATTCGCAAATAAAGTTAATTAATTCAATAAAATATGTCAGTCGGGCAGGGCTAAAATTAGAGTCAGCCAATAAAATATTTAAAATTGATTTTAAAGACAAAATAGTTTTGGATGTAGGCAGTAGCACGGGCGGCTTTACAGATTACGCATTACAAGCTGGAGCGACTAAAATAATTGCCGTAGACGTTGGGACTAATCAGCTAC
>JBBTWK010000010.1:0-8215 GCA_038062805.1 Patescibacteria group bacterium | reverse complement strand
GCGGCCACAGTGGTTATGGCGTAAATGGCAGCGGGGTTGTGTATATCTTCCAGGATGGAGGTGTAACAGTAGGCACTTGGAGTAAAGTTAATCGAGCCAGCCAAATTGTCTTTAAAGACAGCGCCGACCAAGGAGTTAAGCTAAACGCCGGCCAAACCTGGGTGACCGCCCTGCAAGACGGCCAGCTACACTACTCGCCATAAAAAAACACCTGGTGACCCCGGCGGGATTCGAACCCGCGATCTTCTGGATGAGAACCAGATATCCTAACCGCTAGACGACGGGGCCATTTAAGGTGTTGGTCGATGGGAAGAATATCATATTGTTAATGGCTTTAAAAATCAAGATTGCAAAGCTCAAGCGCGATAATATAGAATTAGGTCAGCCATATGTGGGCTCCCAGCACTTTAAATCACTTTTTGATAAAATCATCAAATGCACTATGTGTACTTGTTGAGAAGCGATAAGACCGGCGAATTTTACATAGGTTCCACAGCAGACCTGGTAAAAAGATTTTATCAACACAATGACAGCCAAAATACTTCGACTAAGTATGGTGTTCCGTGGAAGCTCGTGTATTACGAGGCATTCCCCACGAAAGCCACAGCTCTCGAGCGTGAACGTAAATTAAAGCGTTATGGCAAAGGGCTGGTCGAGCTAAAGAAACGCCTTGGCTTTCGTAAGTGATTTAAAGTGCTGGGTTCCTCCACATAGACTTATTCAGCTTTTAGCTGATAGCGCCCAGCTGTTAGCTAGTCAACAAATCGCTTTCTGGTCATTAGAACGGTGCTTAGTGGTCGCCCGTATCTTTACCCAAAAAGTCTTTAGCTTTACTCAGCTACAAAATCCACTTCCGTATCTGTAAAAAAGATAACGGCACTCTTTTTATAACTCAAATAACTGCTGGCCAAGGAGGGCAAGACAATGGAAAACACAGTAAAAATCAACAAAGAAGTAAGCATCGTAGCCTACTACTTCAGACAAGGCGTAAAAAGACTGCGCTGCTTCCCAAAGAAGATGGAATATGATGGCAAAAGTGTAATTTTTACCGAGATGGGCCTGCGCCACCCAACCAGGAAGGGTCAGCGCATGATCCACGTCTTCGACATGACCGATGGCAATGCTGACTATCGCTTGGAGTTTGACGCCGAGGCCCTCAGCTGGACACTAGTCTACATAGCCGACCAAGCATACGGCCCAATAGAAGAGAAATATGCCGCATCCCAAATTGCACTTGCCAGTTAATAGGGCTGAGCCACAGGTGATGCATATCGACCTGAACTCTTGCTTTGCTACCGTAGAACAGCAGGCCAGGTCACTGCTGCGCGGCAAGCCACTGGCTATCACTAACCGCCTGACTAAGAACGCCACAGTAGTAGCCGCTAGCATCGAGGCCAAGGCGCTAGGTGTCAAAGTCGGCATGACTTTCAGCGATGCTAAGGCTCTGGCACCGGGCTTGATTATGCTGGAAACCGACCCGCCCAAATACCATCACGTCTACCAAGTTTTGGTTGGTATTATGCGCTCCTATTCGCCCAACATTGTTATGAAAAGTATTGATGAGGGTGTTATTAATTTTGCCGGCACGACTGGGATTATTAATAAACGACCGCTAACCGACATCGGCTACGAGATAAAAAAGCGCCTTAAGGACGAGGTGGGTTGTTGGATGCGCTGCAACGTCGGTATCGCACCTAACCGCTTTTTGGCCAAAACGGCCGCCGCCCTACACAAGCCCGATGGTTTGGACATCATCGACCACGCCAACCTGCGCCAAACACTGTCGCGGTTAAAACTAACAGATCTATCCGGCATTGCCGAGCGCAACCAGGCCCGGCTAAATGCCGGCGGGATTTATACGCCGCTGCAGTTTTTGGACGCGCCGGCCGACGTGCTGCGACGACACGTTTTTAAGAGCGTTTGCGGCGAGGACTGGTACCAGCGCCTGCGCGGCTGGGAAGTCGACGATTTTGAATCCTCAACCAAAAACGTCGGCCGGCAATTTGTGCTGGACGACATGAAACCGACGCCGGAGCTGATCCACTCCCGCCTGGCATACCTATGTGAAACTACGGCCATGAAACTGCGCTACAAGAACCTCTGTGCTAGGGGCGTCTTTGTCTATGTGCGCTACGCCAGCGGCGATTATTGGTACGAGCGCAAGATGTTTAAAAGCCGCTTTTTTACTAACGCCGAAGTACATCGGCGAGCAACGCTATTGATGAACAAACGCCCGAGAGGTGATTACGAACGCGAAATCGGCGTGACTTGTTATGCCTTAGAACCATCAAGTATGAGCCAGGTCAGCCTGCTGGATGAAGTCAACAGGGAAGTTTGGTTGACTGAAGCGGTAGATCAAATCAACAGCCAGTTCGGTGAATTTACGGTTACTTATGCCAGCAGTTTGGACGCCAAAGGGGTAGTCAGGCAAAAAATACCTTTTGGTTCCACAAGGTATTTTGAATTGCTTTTGAATAGAGCATAAGAAGCCCTTTTTCAAAGGCTAAGAAATTAGAATCTACTTTGCAAAGTAGCAAACTACTCATACTTTTGGCCGTCAAAAGTATGCAAAACCTCCCGGGCGCAGTAAAAAGCAGACAGAATTTGCTAACGTCGGCTGCCGCGCCGAAACAACTCCCTGCGGTCGGTCCCGTTCGTTAAACGTATGAGGAACGGGACAAAGTTTTGGCTTTATCCGTCAGCCGCCTACCAAGTTCGTCTGTTTTTACTGATGCCCGGAATGGTCAGAATTGAAAAAGCCCCGGAGGGTGCGTGTGCCTCACGGGGCATCCGGCGGGGAGGAGCATAATGCTCGACTCACCCGCCGGGTCGACCATGCCGGACCTCAGCCAGTGGTTGGCTCAGTTTGAGGCTGCCGGAAAGGGATGTTCTGAGCCGTGTTGAGCAGCGCCAGCAGGAAAGTGCCGCCGACGAACGCGAACACCACGCCGATGAACTTCCGGGTCTTCGTCATGTCTTCGGTGACGCCCTCGCGTATCGCTAGCTTGATCACCAGCAATCCGCTGAGGTACCACATTGTGGCGAAAAAGCCCCAGTAGTCGCTGTGATAGCTGAAGAAGGCCAACAGGCCAGTGAGGAGTCCCCAGCAAGCGGCCTTGGCGATCATCTTGATTGCCGCCAGGTGACGCTTGGAGACGAAGACGATGATGGACGCCGCCATCCAAGGGCCGAGCAGCAAGCTACCCACGAACTTGCCTGAGGTGGTGGTCCAGGTGAGTTCCGCGAACTTCACCCGCTTGGTGGCGATGTACCAGACCATGCCGGCCAAGCCCAGGCCCAGCCACAGGCCTAGCGTAAGCCACCAGCTGACAAGGGTGCCAGCCAAGGCCACGCCGAGCATGAAGCCCACCGCCAGCAACGAGATCACCGCTATTTCCTTTTCTCTGGCTGACATCTCTGTACCTCCAATCGGGTAGATTGCCTCTGCTTCTCAAGTTTCGTCGGCTTATGGAGCCAGCGAAACTCCCAGAAGCAGATCTCTCGATTATATAATTTAATAGAGCGTTCGTCAAAACAGATATTGTAAAAAGACAGAAGACAACAGATAATGAAAGCATTACTAGTTTCTGATAAAGAGCCTGGTGGGTTTATATAGTGTTATTTGGGCGTAAAAAAGAAAACGATCAAGCTGAAGATCCCTCGAAGGGGGCAAGTGTCAGCAATAAGTTGGCTAAAGAGCAGAGGTTGAGTTCTGAATTTATCTTGGGCGCTATTGAAGATGGTGTAGTTATGGTAGGCCCGGATAATCTAATCCATCTGTTTAACCCGGCCGCCGGTCAGATCAGCGGCTGGCCAGCCGACGAAGCGGTTGGGTTGGAATTTCACAGCGTGCTGCCCCTGGTCGACGAACATGGCACAGCAACACCGCCCCAGTTGCACCCTTTTGCTAGAGCCCTGGCCGGCGGGAAAGGTGTACACGACAGTAAAAGTTTACTGCAGACTCGTAGCGGTAAGTTAGTCCCTATATCCTTGATCGTCTCGCCAATGGCTGGCGGCGGTAGCCATGCGCCAGGCGGAGTTGTAGGTGTCTTTCGTGACATTACCACCGAGAAGCAAGAAGAAGCTCGCCGCAACGAATTTGTTAGCACCGCTAGCCACGAGATGCGCACCCCAATTGCCGCCATCGAAGGTTATTTATCCCTTGCCCTCAACCCAAAGGTCGCCCAAGTCGATCTGCACGCCAAAAGCTATTTAGAAAAAGCCCACGCCGCTACCGAGCATTTAGGCGAGCTGTTTGCTGACTTGCTTACTAGCAGTAAAGCTGAGGACGGCCGGATTGCCAGCTACCCGACAGCCGTCGAAGTGGGTGAGGTCGTAGCCCAAGCTGCCGAGCTCGGCCGTTTTAACGCCCAGAAGAAGGGCCTGCAACTTAAATATCAAGTTAGCAGTACCAAAGAAGTAACGGGTGGCAAGGTTATCCGTCCACTATTCTACGGCTTTGTTGACCCCAACCGCTTGCGCGAAGTACTGCAGAACCTGATTGATAACGCTATCAAATATACGCCCGAAGGCAGCATCACTGTGGCTTTAACCGGTGACAACAGCGTCATCCAGATACAGGTGCAGGACACTGGTGCCGGCATACCTGAAGATGACATCCCCCATCTGTTCCAGAAATTCTACCGAGTGGATAGTTCAATGACCAGAACAATCGGCGGCACCGGTTTGGGCCTGTATATCAGCCGCAAGATTGTCGAGATGTACAACGGGCACATCTGGGTAGAGAGTCAGCTGGGTAAGGGTAGCGTTTTCTTTATTAACTTTCCACGTCTTAGCGCCGATCAGGCGCTTTCAATGCAAAAAAATCAAGCCAATGTGGTCAGCCCCCTGGAAAATCATTAACCAATGAGCAGAGAACAAAGAGCAGAGAGCGACGGAAAGAGTGTTCATTGTTCTTTGTTCTTTGTTCTTTGTTTTTTAAAGCATAAGCGTATAAAATTAAGCTAACTATGGCGAAGATTCTTTTAGTCGAAGACGATAATAACCTACGCGAAATATTCGAAATGCGTCTGCAGGCGGAAGGTTACGAGACCCTAACTGCAAGCGACGGCGAAGAGGCACTAGTGGTCGCCCTCAAAGAAAGACCCGAGCTAATTATCGCCGATGTAATGATGCCCAAAATGAGTGGCTTTGAAATGCTTGAAACCCTGCGCGCCGCCCCGGACACCAATAAAATCAAAGTTATCATGATGACCGCCTTGGGCCAGGCCGAGGACCAAGCTCGCGGCGAGAAACTAGGCGTGGTAAAATACCTAGTGAAGTCCCAAGTCACCCTGGAAGATTTCGTTCGCGTTGTTAAGGAAGTCGTACAACCCGACGCCAAAATTGGCGACGAACAACCAGATCAGACGACCGGACCAGTCCAAACGGATGAAAAATTAATTAACAATAAAGAAAGCGAGCAAGCTATGCCCCCAGTAGATTCTAGCCCAACACCAACTAATGACACACCGGCTCCAAGCGGTCTGCCTTCGGCGGACAACCCGATCAGCGACACACCAGCTGCTGACGGCCAAATGAGCACTGCCGATGAGCAAAAGTCTGTGAACGACCAAGTTAACGACTTCGCCAGTCCGCCTGCGGCGGACGACTCAGCTGCGCCTGCAGCCTCGACCGGCGACCCAGTAGCCCCAGCCAATAACGATATGCCGCCGCCAGTCCCCGGTCCTGATGTCCCGGCGCCAACGCCTCCACCGGAAGGTGGCGGCCCCGGCGACGGTCCTTCCACGCCAACGCCTCCCGGCGGAATGTGAAGCTCGTAGGACGAGCTAGTTTTACTTTCGCACTTGAGTCGAGCTTTCAAGCGAAGTCCGAAGAGCGGAACGCCGCACTAAAAGCCATAAGCCACAGGTTTTCACTTGTGGCTTTTTAGTGCGCGGGTAAGAAATTACCAAATTACCCGTATAATATACCCCTGATGAGTAAATCTGTGCCAATCGTAGCCATAGTTGGCAGAGCCAATGTAGGTAAATCCAGCCTGTTCAACGCCCTAGTGGGGCGACGTGAGGCTATTGTTGCCAAAGAACCCGGTACTACGCGTGACAACGTCACAGCTAAAGCAACATATGAGGGTAAGGATTTTTGGCTGGTGGATACGGCCGGACTAAAATCGGCCGAGGACGATTTTGAGCTATCGATCCAAGACCAAATTACAGAGGCGGCTAGTAGCGCCGATTTAATTCTAGTGCTCGTCGAAGCCGATGTGCCGCCGACCCACGAAGACAGACGAGTGGCTACTATGGCGCTAAAAAGCCGAAAACCGGTGATACTTGTAGTAAATAAGATCGATAAGAATCAAAAGGGCGACCTTAGGGCTTGGCAGACCTTGGGCATAAAACTTACACAAGCGACCTCTGTCAGTCAGAAAAAGGGCCTGGATGAACTGCTGGGCTTGATAGCCGCCCATCTGCCGCGAGCTAAGATTAGTGCCGATGCCAACCGTGTAAAAGTGGCGCTGCTGGGCCGACCCAATGTCGGCAAGTCGTCTTTATTTAACACACTTGGCGCCAAGCAGCAGGCAATTGTGTCGGAGCGGGCTGGCACCACGCGCGACGTAAACCGCATAGTGGTGCGCTACCATGAGCGCGAAATCGAGCTGATGGATACCGCCGGCATCCGCCGTAGCGGTAAGATAGAGCGGGGAGTGGAGCATTTTAGTGTCCTGCGCGCCCTGGCCGCCATCGAAGAAGCCGGCATTTGCTTACTACTCATGGATGTTAATGAACTCAACGTCCAACTGGATCAAAAAATCGCCGGCTTAGTTAAAGAGGCGGGCAGAGGGCTTGTTCTAGTGGTCAGCAAGTGGGATAGTGCCGACAAAGACAGCTTTACCAGGGACGCCCTAGCGCCGCAAATCGCCCGAACATTCCCTTACGTTCCGTGGGCGCCGCTGATTTTTACCAGTGCGACAACCGGTCAAAACGTCACAAAAATATTTGACCTCTGTTTACAAATCGCTCAAAACCGAACTCATAAATTCAAAACAACCGAACTTAATAAATGGTTGCGTCACGCAGTCGATCAACACCCCCCAGCTGGTCTCAAAAACCGTAACCCTAAACTCAACTACATGATCCAGGAAACAGATATTGATATGCCCAGTTTCAAAATCTTCGGCGCCCACACCAAGTTTTTACACTGGAGCTATAAGCGCTATCTGGAACGCAAATTCCGCGAAAAATGGCCGCTGAACGGCACGCCGCTGAAATTCTGGTTCATCGAAAAACACTAAGCAGCTTGAGATTGAATTTGCTCTTGTGATTCCTCGGTTAGGCTGATAGGTGCGATTGTTGTCCAACCTAATTCCCGGCTTTTCCCAAAAATATTAACTATTCTTTGAGCTTGAAGTTCCATATGCTCACCGAATCTAACGGTGTAGAGAATTCCTTTTTCTCTTGCTTGGCTAAAATAACCAACTCTCGCGGCTTCCTCTTGAGCGGATTTAACATCCGCTAATGTAAGTTTTTCGACAACACTTGAAACCGCCACTGCTCCCGGAAGCGAGTAGGCAACTCCCACATAGCCTTCTACGTCTCGTTCGTATGGATAAACTATTCTAAGTTCTTTTTTAAATCTATCCTTCATAAAACCTCCTGACAGTCAATACTATCATTTATATTAAATATTTAGTCAAGCTCGTCTATAATCTAATTTATGGCTTTGTTTCAGAAAAAACCACAGGTCAGTGACAACATGCCGCTTTATACGATTGGGAATATCAAGACTGTCCTAATATTGGGGTTGGGTAACCCAGGCAAGCAGTACGGTGGTACGCGCCACAATATCGGCTTTGAAGTTTTGGACTATTTTGCTAAAAAGAACGATTTTCCGGCTTGGATGGCTAAAAAGGACCTCAAATGTGAACTTACGATAGCTAATTTGGGTGAAAACCGGGTTATTTTATGCAAGCCGACGACTTTCATGAACTTAAGCGGCGAAGCCGCTCAGGCTGTCCAGCACTTTTACCGTGTATACAACCCCCAGACGCTGGCCGTTTACGACGAACTGGCAATCCCGCTGGGCCAGCTTAGAACCCGCCTGGGCGGCACAGACGCCGGCCACAACGGAGTTAAATCGTTGATCCAGCACCTGGACGACGATTTTGGCCGCCTTAGAATTGGCGTTGGCACAGAAATAAGCAAAAAGGCTGACGCCAGCGACTTTGTACTTGGCGAATTCACCAAAGAAGAGCAGG
>JBBTWK010000009.1:0-1875 GCA_038062805.1 Patescibacteria group bacterium | reverse complement strand
TTATATTAAGGCCAAGCTAGCACACGAACCATTATTGGACACGTTTGGTTTTTATTATATTTACAATAAATTCATGGGAGTCGGTCCGGATGTTAGTTTTACAGACTATCTTTTGTTTTTTGGGGCTACTAGCGGCACAATAAGCAGCACTATATACGCAGCTATGTATGCAGCTATGCCAAGCATACGGGACAGGCCTTCGGTGAATGAGCGCCGTTTTTCTCTTTTTTGTGGAGTTCATTTCGATAGAGCCATTGCCGTAAACGGCCTTTCCAGAGCCCTACCACTTGCTCGAGCCCTCAAATAAAAATTCTTAACCCTGAAACTAAAGTCTGCTTCTCAGATGCCTGGACTTTTTAAACCTATGTTTTCTCGAGCCCGAATTATACGTTGCGTTTATAAAAAGCGTTATTTTTTCTCTATGAGTTCGATGCGGTAGCCATCGGGGTCGCGGACGAAACAAAGCAGCGAGCCGCCGGCGTGGACTGCGTAGGGCGGTTTTTCCGGCTCGATGCCCTGCTTGGCTAGCTTGGCGAGCGTCTTGCCCAAGTCTTCGACTCTTAGCGCAATGTGTCCGTAGGCGGTGCCGGGCTCGTAAGATTTAACGCCGAAGTTGTAGGTTAGTTCCAGCTCCGGCTGGGGTTTGCCGGGGACACCGAAGAAGTAATTAATCGCCTCGTCGCGAATTGGTAGTTCCCGGCGCAGCTCTAGGCCCAGCGCCTCATAAAAAGCCGTAGACTTTTTGGGGTCGGTAATACGGTAACAGGTATGAACGATTTCCATGCCCCTATCATATCAAAGGGCTTTATTTTTGCTTGCCCGCCCCAGTGACTATCCACTATCCACTGCGTTAAAGGCGCCGGCTTGCCCCGTAATAGCTCGATTCTCCCATTAAGTGATTCCAGGCTATTGAACCACTACATGGGTATTGACAACTAATTAAGCTTATGTTAAAATACCGCTATCCTGGTGGTTGAGGCAATTCGCTCCCACCCGGGCGCACCTCACAAACCACCCTTCTCAAAGGAGTCATGATGATACGCTACGTGCGTATTGCGTTGATCGCGGTACTGGTTGTCGTCATCAACGTCGCGCTCTTCTGGGCGACGGACGGCAAAGCAGCCACGCCGGCCAAGGGCCCCAAGCCGGTCGTTGCTAGCTCGAACGAGTTCGAGCTCACGGGCAACTTCGTCCGTCCGCCGCTGTGCGTCTACGTCGGCGTCCGGCAGCCGTTCGTGTTCGAGGTCCAGAACGTTGGCCGGCGGCCTGTCCACGCCTTGATCATGCCCAACGGGCTGATGCTCGGCAGCCCCTATGGGACCCAGTACAGCTTCGCACGGCCATCGCTTCGCGGCAGTGTGCCGTACAACCTCTACTGGCCTGTGGCACTGATGCCCGGTCAGAAGGCGCGCATGCAGATCAACTTGGTCACCCCCGACTGGGTGACCGGGATGCAGAAGGGGCCAATCCAGTTCTGGTTCGGCGCTGAGGTCGTGGTTCCGGGGTCTACGGGTTCGCTCTTCGTGAGCACCCGTTCCGAGTTCTGCGACCTGTTGCCGACATCAGGTAAGTGATGTGCATCAAACCGGGGCTCAATCCGCAAGGAACGAGCCCCGGTGTAACACCTCAAATGGGTGTTTTTTAATGCTGTTTTTTAGGTGCTGAAACCGACTGCGGTTATAAAAAGCGTTATTTTTGCCTACCATGTAGTTCCGCCGCAGGTGGATACTACTGAGGCTTGCCCCGGGATTTTCAAAAGTTATTTAAAGAGATTTTTGTTTAGGCCTGACTGCCGGACGATAGAACGCAGGGTACCATGTGGAATTTCTTTTCTGGGCATCGGCACGATTACGGTCGCAGAGTTTTTTCTGAACT
>JBBTWK010000008.1:0-4350 GCA_038062805.1 Patescibacteria group bacterium | reverse complement strand
AGATTGCAAAGGACACCGTTGAGCTGATATTTGATTTGGCCCACCAAGCGTTTTCTTTCAGTCCCGGGCAATATAAACGCCTGACGATACCTGGGCTAAAAGGAGACGTCCGGGGCAGCAGCCGAGATTTTTCGATTGTTTCCTCGCCTAGTGAAAAAAATAAAATCACAGTGGCTTTTAGAGTTTCAAACGGCGTTTTTAAACAAGCCCTTTTGCGGGTAGAAATGGGTACGGAGCTTACGCTAAGGGGCCCGCTCGGCGTTTTTACTTTGCCGGCGGACGCCAGCACCCCGATTGTTTTTATTGCCGGCGGCATAGGCATAACGCCGTTTATAAGTATGGTCCGTTTTGCCACCGAGAATAAACTTCCTTATAAAATGCGTCTTATTTATGCCAATTCAGATAATGCAAGAGCAGCTTACGTTGAAGAACTGCGGGCTTTGGCCCGGCAAAACACAAACTTCACATTGGTAGAAAAGATCGGGCCGGTTGATAAAGATTTTATTTTACAAAGTGCCCCAGACAGTCCCGAAACGCTCTGGTATGTCTGCGGCCAGCCGGAGATGGTGACCCAAACCAGGCAAACCCTCGCGGGGGAAGTCGGGGTAGAGCCTGAGCGTATTAGATTTGAAGATTATGTCGGTTATGGTGATTCAACAAAACCCTATAAAGTCTTCGGCCCCTTCCCTAAAAAGAATTTGCAACTGGACGAAAACCTGTCAAACACCTTGCTGCAAGCTATCGGCATAACCGCCATTGTTTCGATGGACGATATCGAGGGGAACATTATCTATGCCAATGCTATGTTCGAGCAAGTTTCCAAATATTCTAAGGAGGAACTGCTAGGTCAAAACCATCGTATTCTAAAATCAGGCTATCACAACCAAGCCTTTTACGAAGAGTTATGGAAGACAATCTCGTCCGGCAAGGTTTGGCGGGGGGAAATTAAGAATAAGGCCAAAGACGGCACGTTTTATTGGGTTGACACAGTTATTGCGCCAATCTTTGGGGAAGACGGCAAACCTTACCAATATATAGCCGTCAGGTTTCCAATTACAGAGAAAAAGAGCTTGGAAGAACAGCTGGAGGTAAAAGCCGCCCAGCTTAACGAACAATTACAGAAGTCTCAAGCCCGAAATAAAAGTCTGGATGATGCTCAAAAAGCCATGCTTAATGTCTTGGAAGACACCCAAGAACTCCAAAAAGAGCTGGGAAAATTCAAGCTAGCGGCCGATAGCGCTTATGAACATATAATTATCACTGACAACAAAGGGGTAATACTTTACGCCAATAAAGGTGCCCAGCGTAATACCGGCTACACGCTCGAGGAAATGATTGGTAAGACAACAGCTCTCTGGGGTGGTCAAATGAACGAGGATTACTACCAGCAGATGTGGCAGACCCTGACGGTAAAAAAAGCACCTTTTATTGGCGATATAACCAACAAGCGGAAAAACGGCGAAAGCTATATTGCCCAACTAAATATTTCCCCAATCCTGGATACTAATGGTAGTATCAGCTTTTTTGTCGGCCTCGAAAACGATATTACCAAGGAGAGAAAATTAGCCGAAGCCCTAAGGCAAGAAAAGGCAGGCGTTGAGAAAAAAGTTATCGAAAGGACGCAGCAGCTAGGCGAAGAACAAACCCGCCTCCAAGCCTCGATCAACAGCCTTAACTCCGGTTTTATTTTGACCGATAAAGCCCAAAACATCCTGGTCATTAATCATGTAGCCCAAGAGCTTCTTTGCATAACCCATGAACTGCACCGTAGCGGCAGCGGCGACTTTCAGTGCACGATACAGACTATCGCAGCTGGTCTTAAGGACTTTGATTTACCCGGGAACATCAATCGAAGTATTAGGGGAAGCGTCAAGATCAAAGTCCGTGATATCAAGCTCGGCGAAGCCTTTCTGCGGATTGATATTTCGCCGATTGTTATGAAGCAAGGGGAGCGCTTAGAAGTCATCGGCGCGGTGGTCTTTGTCGAAGATATCACCGAGGCCAAGCTGGTCGAGCGATCCCGCGACGAATTTTTCTCTATCGCCAGCCACGAACTGCGCACCCCGCTGACTGCCATCCGGGGCAATACTTCTCTTATCCAGCAATATTATGCCGACGAGCTAAAAGATTCAAACCTGCGCGAAATGATCGAAGATATTCACGAATCCAGCGTTCGCCTAATCGAAATAGTCAACGACTTTTTAGACAGCTCCCGCCTTGAACAAAACCGCATCACCTTCCAAAACGAACCCTTTGACCCCGTTAAACTGGCCGATGATGTTATTAGGGGGTACCAAGTCACCAGTTCCCGCAAGATGCTGTATATTCACCTGGAACCGCCCCAGCAGCCAATTGCCCCCGTACTGGCCGATAAAAACCGGGTAAAACAGGTGCTAATTAACCTGGTCGGTAACGGCCTCAAATTCACTGACCAAGGGGGCGTAACCATCAGGCTGGAGCCACAGGCCGGCTTCGTTAAAATTTCAGTCCAAGACACCGGCCACGGCATCGCTCCCGAAAACCAAAAACTGCTCTTTAGAAAATTCCAGCAAGCCGCCAGCAGCCTAATTACTAGGGACACTACACAGGGTACGGGACTAGGACTTTATATTTCAAAGTTGATCATCGAAGGTATGGGCGGCCAAATCCACCTCGAGAGCTCAAAAGTAAACGAAGGCTCAATCTTTAGCTTCACCTTACCACTGGCGGGCACCAAAACCCCGCCACCCCAAACCCCGCCGCCCCAAGCACCACTGGCGCCAGGCGCCGCGGGTGTAGTAAAATTGTAATGCTTATTCTCGAAACAGGTGTATAGTTAAGCAAGAGGACTAATAATACAATGTCCAAAATTCTCATCATCGAAGACGACCCCCTGATGTCCAGGATGTACCAGAAGATTTTCGGCTTCGAAAAATACGAAGTTGAGGTGGCCTCTGATGGCCAAGATGGCCTAGATAAGGCCCGGTCCAATAATCCTACACTTATCCTTCTGGACGTAATGATGCCCAAAATGAACGGCCTGCAGGTTTTAGACAGCCTCAAAGCGGATCCCAAGACCAAAGCCATTCCCGTGATTATGCTTACCAACCTGGCCGGCCAAAATGACGCCGAAACGGCGCTGTCCAAAGGAGCGGTTAAATACATCATCAAAAGCGAACACGAACCCAAAGAAGTGGCCGACATGGTCAAAGGGATTATAGCCGGCTACACCCGCAACGAAGTCCCCGACGCTTGACATGGCATTATTTAGCAAAAGAAATAACTTATTGGCTGAAGCAGCCCCGCCGGTTAAGCGTGGCAGGGGCCGGCCGCGCAAAACGGAACAGGTGCAACAGGGGTCAGAGTCGAATACACAAATTGTTCAACCTCCGGTCGTTCGAATCCCAAAATTTAGGCTACCGGCCAGTAAAAAGCGGATTTATGTGGGATTAATAGTATTAATTGCGGTTATTCCAACCATTTATTTTTACGTCCAGAATAAAAATACCACCAATAAACTTAACGACCTGCAAAACAAATCTCAAAACGCGACAAACCTCGATGAGGTAGTAAAACAAGTGGGGAAGCTAGTTATTTTACCAACCGGCGAACAACCAACACTAGCTACAATTTCGGATGCATCTAAGCTTCAAGGCCAGCCATTCTTTGCCGGCGCCGCCAACGGCGACAAGGTTTTGGTCTATAACAAAGCTGGAAAGGCTATTTTGTACCGTCCCAGCCTTAATAAAATAGTAGAAATGGCCCCCCTAAACTCTACCGACCAATCCTCGCCTTAATTTTTTAGAAATAATTGTTGCACAACCACTAGCAGCTTGCTATCATTAAACTCAAGGTGACTTTAAGGGGAGGAACAAAATTGGTCAATTTAAAAATGTTTAAGAATAAAAAACTACTTATGGCCCTAGTGGCTTTACTGGTAGTCATCGGGTCCGGGGCGGCCGGTGGCTATTATTACAATCAATACAATGAATCCCAAAAAGAAGTAAAGAGACTCTCTAACCCGCAGGAGGCAGCTAAAGCTCAAGTTAGCGAGGCCGTAGCTAATGTCGGCCGACTGGTTGATTTGCCGTCCGGCGAGACACCAACCCTGGCAACCGTTAATGACCCAGCTAAGCTCAAAGACCAAGCCTTTTTTGCCAACGCAAAAGTCGGCGACCAGGTCTTAATCTACACTCAAGCCAAAAAGGCTATACTCTACCGACCTTCAACCAACAAGATCATTGAAATAGCACCGGTCAATATCGGCGCTAGCCAACCGGCAACCGGCCAGTAGCTAGAAACCCACCCAATTTTACTGCAGAAGAAGATAGCGCAGGTCGGCGCTATCTTTATTTTATAAACTTGCCAAAG
>JBBTWK010000007.1:0-12527 GCA_038062805.1 Patescibacteria group bacterium | reverse complement strand
GATTGTGCCAATTTCGTTATTTACTAAACCAACACTAACTAAGACTGTTTTATCGCTGATCATTTTTTCCAGCCCGGCAGTGTCAACAATCCCCTGGGAGCTGACCGGGATTTGGCGGTGCTTAAACAGCTTGGCTGGCGCTAGCACCGATTCGTGTTCGATAACGCTGATCAGCACTTCGCCGCCTGGAAAATTGCGCATAATACCTTGGACGGCGAGATTATTGGCTTCGGTAGCGCCAGCTGTGAAAGTGATCTCGGCCGGCCTGGCACCCAAATTTTGGGCAATAGAGACACGAGCATCTTCCAGGGCTTGCCTGGCCGCCCGGCCAGATAGATAGATAGCTGAGGGGTTATAAAACTGCCGACTAAAAAATGGCTCCATTGCTGCCAGAACTTTTTTGTCAACCGGAGTGGCGGCTGCATAATCAAGGTAGATAGATTTCATATTCCAAATAATTCCCGAGCGTTTTTGGTGCTGAAGCTGGCCAGTTCTTCAATTTGCTCCCCGCGTAGTCCGGCTAAAAATTCGGCGATATCACGAATGTGTTTTGGTTCACACGGTTGCCCGCGATGAGGCGTCGGCGCTAGAAAGGGTGCATCAGTTTCTAGGATCAGTCTGTTTTTAGGGATCAGCTTAGCCGCCTCGAGCTGCAGTTTATCGCCCGTAAAAGTCATAATGCCGTTGAGCCCAACATATAGACCGCGAGCTAGGGTTTGGTCGAGTTGTTCAGGGTGCGCGCTAAAACTGTGGACTACGCCGCGCATCCGCCGACTAGCGGACTGGTAGGAGTCAACAATTGGCCAAAACTCATCCCATGCCTCACGAATGTGAAAAACAAACGGTAGACCTGTTAAAGCGCCAATTTCAATTTGAAGACGCAGGAGCTTTTCCTGCTCGGCCTTCGGCGAGTAGTTTTTGTAAAAATCCAGGCCAATTTCGCCGACAGCTACGACTTTAGGCTTGGTCAATAAATCTTTGAGCCGAGCCGTGTGATTTTCTTGTTCAAAAAAGTCTTTGGCACCGTGTGGATGAGCGCCGACTGTTGCCCAAACATTTGGATGGGTGGCAGCTATATCGACGGCTTTTTGGCTGTCATCAACATTCGTACCAACACAGATGAAGCGGGTAACGCTGGCGGCCTGGGCGTTTTTTAGAACCTCGTCTGTGCGACTAACTAAGCGGTCGAACTGCAAATGACAATGAGTATCTGTAAGTTCCATAAAAATTTAAACCCCTGGATGATTTGCAGTTTCGTGCTTCGGAAAAAGTGAACCAGGCAGCGGCTTTAAGATGCCGCTGGCAAAGAGTGTTTGGATTTTGGCGGCGGTATCGGGCATAAAAGGCGCTAGTAAAACTGCGATTTCAAGCAAGTTGGAAACCAAGTAAGCTAGAACTTCGCGCAAGTGCTCTTCGTCTTTGGTTTTGGCAATTTCCCAAGGCTTTGATTGGTCAATATATTGATTGAGGCCCTTAACCTGCTCCCAGATTTCTTCCAGGGCTTTATCGAAACGGCAATTTTCGATGAACGCAGCGTAGGGCGCTACATCGTGCTCCGGCGGCGGCACCTCGCCGATAATGCCGTTTTGGAATTTGGTAATCATGGCGGCTGTACGTGAAACGGCATTACCCAGCTGATCGGCCAGCTGGCTGTTATAGGCATTCTCAAACAACTCCATGGTGAAATCAGTGTCGTTCACCGCCGGGCCATGCCGCAAAAAATAAAAGCGAAAAGCATCAACACCGTAGTCTTTGGCCAGTTGAATGGGGTCGATGACGTTACCAAGAGTCTTGCTCATCTTCTGACCATCAGTGGTTATAAAGCCGTGGGCATATAAAGTTTTCGGCAAGGCTATTCCCAGACCCAATAGCATGGCTGGCCAAATAGCTGCGTGAAAACGCAGGATGTCCTTGCCGATAACTTGTACATCAGCCGGCCAGAAAGTTTTGAAGTCGGCGTGTTCCGGGTAACCCAGTACAGTAATGTAGTTCATTAGGGCTTCAAACCAAACGTACATAACCTGGCTTTCGTCGCCCGGTACGGCGATGCCCCAGCTAATTTTATCTTTGGGCCGGCTAACGCTTATGTCTTCAAGTTCTTCGTTTATAAAGCCGAGGATTTCATTTTTTCGGCTTTCTGGGATTACTCGAAATTGTCCGGTTTCGATAACCTCTTTTAACTGGGAGCCAAAAACACTTAGTTTAAAGAAGTAATTTTCTTCCTTGAGTTTTTCATACGGGCGATTATGTAACGGGCAAACCCCTTTGTTTTTCTTGACTAGCTCATCGTTGTAGTAGGTTTCACAGCCAGTGCAATACCAGCCTTCGTAAGTTCCCTTATAAATATACTTGGCAAGATTCTTCCATATAAGCTGGGCTCTTTGCTCGTGGCCTGGGTCAGTAGTCCGGATAAACCGATCGTCACTGATATTTAGAGCCTTTAATAGACCAACGAAGTTTTGGCTGACCTGGTCAGCGAATTGTTTGGGTGTCAGTTTAGCCTCGGCTGCTTTCTCGGCGATTTTGCCACCATGCTCATCTGTGCCAGCGCTAAAAAGCACCTGCGCGCCTTGCGCTCGCCAATAGCGAGCCAAGACATCGGCATACAAATGCAAGATAGCATGTCCCAAATGCGGCTTGTCATTTACATACGGAATAGCGGTTGTCACATAGAACTTACTCATCGGAATAATTGTAGCCTAAAATAAGGAGTTTTGCTGAGACTAGTCACCGGGGTTACTAGAAAGGTGCCACAGCTGGCAATGATGGCATTTGTAAGCTTTGAGTTTTGTGTTGCGGTGCCACTTAATAACCCGGGCTTGGTCTAGGGCCTCTTTTTCACTGTCAAAAGCCAGTTTATCGGCGCACGGTAATATTTGGTCGTCATCCATGGTTTCGAAAACTAGCGAAGGTATTTTTGGACTGCAGTTTGTGTGAGTGCTTCTTTGATAAAGGGCTCGAGCGGTTTGGCTGTTTCTGGTTTTTCAATGGTTGTATTTTTGTTGATGTCTTTCAGCTCGAAATTCATTTTAATAATTTGATCTTCTGGCATTTGGTGTGTTGAATCGAAGCTTAATTTATTAATAATCTTCTCTTTAGTATCTACCCAGACATCAAAATTATAATGGTCTATATTTGAATTACTTATGCCGTTCTCGAGCCTATCGGCATAAGTTTGCGCCGATCCGGCACTATTAGCTAAATTATTAACTAGCTGTTTCAAACCCTCTTTACTTGTACTTGCAATATAGTGAAACGATTCGACTCCACCTACATTTTCTTTACCGATGTACTGTTTCATATTAAACACACCTGGAGTTTTAAGCTGATTGACAAAACCATTTTCAACTCCAGAGGTTTCAGGTAGCTCCAGGCCAGCCAAACTAGCCAGTCCGCTGGCACTTGTTTTGTCTATGCTGTACCACACCCCGTTAATCTTTGACGGCCCAACCGCACTTACGATATCGGCAATCTTTTGGTCGAATATCTCCTCGTCTCCTGGATTTTCATTGGCAAAACGCACTTCATTTCTGGGCTTAAAATTATCGAGGCGTAAGTAGATATTATTTCCGACTTTTTTTATTTCAATGGTTGGCATTATCAACACGTACGACAGGTCTAGCTTAATTTGATAATCTCTATTCTGATTGAATGAGCCCTCAAAGGTAACTCCTGGCTGTGCGTCTTTTCTTGGCCAGACATCGAATGTACCGCTAAAAGTCGCGCTTTTGTAGGTATTTGAATCCGGTATTTTTTGGACAGCACGTTTTAGCACGGTCGATGGTTTACGCTCGACATAGCCCGAATAAGCCAGGGCTGTGCCGCCAATGAGGAATACCACCCCTAAAATCAAAAGTGGCAACAGAACCTTTCGGCGCTTGTACCGTCTTTTTTTAGGATCGACTGGAGGTATGCTAGGCGTCGCGCCAGAATTTGTTAGTACGGGTTCGCTCGGTGGCTCATTCTGCAATCGAGCCTGGGTACTTTCATTCATTAAGATTAAGTATGCCATCCGATAGAAACGCTGTCAAAAGCTAGTTTACCAACGCACGGCAAAACTTCTGGCTCATCCATTATCAATAAATTCTTTGCAGAAAACTTCGAAGACAGAGTTGGTCCAGCCAAAACCGGTTTGGCTCGGATAAATTCCTTTGCCCGGCGGCTTGCCCGGTTGGGCTACATTATACTTTTCCAAAAAAACACCGTGTTTATTGAACCAGTCCAGGTTAGTCCTAAGCCATTTTAGGGCAAGCCGCCGGGCATCCTCATGATAGCCGTAGCGCTGAAGGCCTTTTACCACAATAAAATGCAGCGGCGCCCAGCCGTTGGGGTAGGCCCACTGCGTAGGCAGCGCCCCGGGCACCAGCTGGCCTACTTGTGGCGCATCGGTTGTGGCCAGTCCTCCGCGTTTCTCAAATTTCCTCAATGATTTTACTAACCGCGCGGCTTGTTTTTCGCTGGCCAGGCCAGCCCACATTGGATAATAGGCCGCCAGCGAGGCCACATTGCCCCGGCTTTTTTTGACAAAGTTATAGTCATAGTAAAGACCGCGCAGGTCGCTCCACATCAGTTTATTCATGGTCATTCGCCGCTGGTGGCTGAGCCGGTCCCATTTGGCGGCTGCCGCGCTGTTGCCCAGCAAACTCTCGGCATAGCTAAAATCCCTTTCGTATTTATAAAGTAGTGAGTTGAGATCGACAGGTAGATAGTTAAGCGCGTGGTGGTTAAAGCGTGGATTGAGATCCCAGCCGCTTTCGGCCTCGGCTAGATCTTGCAGATAGTTGATATCGTAATAGCGGCTTAACCCTTCATATACCAGCCGGGCGTTGGGCTTAACGTTGCCCAGCCAGACCGTTTGGTATTCGCTTCTAGCAACCTTGATGGCTTTTTTCAGCCAGGCTTTGTCTAGGTCATAAGTTTTATAAACATCCAGGATAAAACTAGTCAAAAGTGGCGGCTGGGAGCGCCCCATCAAGTAGGTGCGCGAAGCGTTGGGTATTATGTGAAACCGCTCATACAAGCTAAATAGATCATCCAAAATACCCAGGACCAGTTTTTTATGCTTCTCATCGAGCAGTCCCTGGACCATGAAATAGCTGTCCCAATAATAGAGCTCGTTAAAGTCAAATTCGTGGCCTTGTTCAAACGCCGGTACCAAATAAGGGTGCGGCAAATCTATCAGGCTTTTGTTCACTTTGGGGTGGTAGCGAGTTAGTTTAGGCCAGTAAGCCGCTATATATTCCCGCGCCGGTCGCACATTATCGGCATTGAGGTCACTGCGCCGTTGTCGGGGCAGTAAGCGTATTTTGTCAGTTAAGGTTTTTGTGTTAGGTAAGACCACTTATTCCAGATTATGCCTAAGCATTAATGGAGTCAAATCGCGGCGTTAAAGCTTGGTAGCTGCCCAGATACCGGCGATACCGCCAATCAAACTGCCCAATATACTCCAGCCGCCAAAAAAGCTCGAGCCAAACAGGACCGGCAGATAAGAACCAGCTAGGCTACCGACGCCGGCACACAAATAAATATAGCCCTTACTCACAAGTTTTATTTTAAGCCTTTATCGTTTTAAAAACCTACAGATTGTATGAGCGTAGCAAAATCATTAAAAAGTTTGAAAACCCAGCAGTAAATTTTTGCGGCATTCGACTGGGCGAATGCATGACCCTGACACTTGCCAGGATAGTCGTATTAAATCACTGCTGGGGTGGGGAGGAGTTGCTTAGGAGCAGGGTCGCGGCTTGTCGCCGCGACCCTGCAGGTTCTGAAGCCAGGCGGCTAGATCAGGTCGGCAGCAAGTTTTCGGCTTGCTTTCCGCTTTCTCCTTGCCAACTGGCGAGCCGAGAATTGTCTCAGCTCCGTGTGTCGCTCGTGACGGCTCAACCTTTCGGCCTCAGCACGAGCAGCACGTGCTGCCACTTTCGAATTAGAGCTTCTTGACATCGTACTCCCTTGGAGATAGTGCTTGGGTTGAGCTAGAAGCCGAACCCTGAAGCAGCAAGTGCTGGGGCGGGGATGCGAGGCCTGCAGCAAACCCCGAGCATGTAGAGCCGGTAGGTCTGCATGGTGGTCTCAACAAACTCGTCGCCGAGCTCGTGTCTGTGAGCTTCCAGAAAGGGAGCCACATCGTCGTCTTCAAGACGATCAAATGTCTCGGAGATGGAACAACGCGTTTCAATCGCGTGCACGTTCATGCTCTTTCCTCCTTAGTTGTGAATTCCCCCTCCACCGGGTGGTGACGAGGTACTACTGGCGCAAACGGCTCGAAGTCCGGGCGGTTTCGGTTTGGTTTGCCGATCGCGCTAAGCCGTTCCACTATATGTGGTTCGGCTGTTGTTTCATGAGGCTTCCCCGCGACTATCGCCGCAAGTCTTACAGCCCCATCCCTCACCGCCGTAGTGTTCTAACGATGAGGGATCGAGCCCCAACTTACGCACCACATCAGCCTGCACAGCTTGTCTAGGCAAGCAGCACCGCTGATGTTTCTGGCGCATTACTGTGTCGGCTGGTGTCGTCACTCGCTCTACGTATCGATATACGTTTCGCTCGTTCCTCCTGGCCTCCTTGTTCTGCATCCAGATGCGTGGGTTGGGTTGTTAATTAAAAAACCGGACCTTCTTGGCTGTAGTCCGGTGCTTGCTTGGGTTAACTTGTGATTACGGTGCGCTAGCTCAACTACAGCATTATCTCGTAGAGACGAGAATAATAAAGCCTGTAAAGCTGCGCATGCAAACCATGCGTACCTTTATACCAATCCAGATGCCCGCAGTCAACTACTTTTTCCATACTCCAAGCCAGTTGCTATAATTGATGCGAGGAATCGCTTGAAGGTATTAAAACAAATTAATCGATCAATACTGATGATAGCTGGCGGCATTCTTTTGGGTGCCTTGCTCGTTCTTGGCGTCCGTTACTTTACTTATCATCCCGAGCGTGTCCACTACCATGCTAACTTCCAAGTCTTTATAAATGGCCAGCGTGAACAGTTTGCTGACCCCGCTCTTTACGAAGAATCAGCGGCTTCTTGCAGCCAAGAAGAAGCAATGACACCAGGCGAACGGGCCCATATGCACGACAATGTTAACGACGTAGTCCATGTAGAAGATCACGCTGTTACCTGGGGTCAATTCTTCACTAATCTCGGCTGGGTGGTTGATGCCAAAGTTATCGAAACGCCCAGCCAGATGCTGCTGGCCGATCCATCTCACAAGATCAGCTTTATGCTTAACGGCCAAATAATAGACAACGTCAGCAACCGTGTAATCGGCGACCAAGATAAACTGTTAGTTGATTACGGCAGTGATAGCAGCTTAATTAATACCGAGTATAGTGCCATAACAAATAAAGCTGCCAAATATAACACCAGTAAGGATCCAGCTTCTTGCGGCTCGACCGCCGCGCCAACTATGGGCGAACGTCTAAGACATCTGTTCTAGCTCAGCAGAGCGCCGCCGTCGACGACGATTTGACTGCCTGTCATATAGCTGGCCATATCACTGGCTAAAAATAGTACGACTTTGCCGATTTCGTCTGGGTCGCCCATACGGTGCATCGGGATTTTTGCCATGAAGGCTTCCAATACTTTGCTCATATCAACACCTGGCTGGGCCGGGCTCTGCATTTTGGCAACACCGGGGGTAGTAATACCGCCGGGCGCGACAGCGTTGACCCAAATTTTATGTTGGGCCAGTTCCAGCGCCACGTTTTTGGTAAAACCCCAAAGCCCGTGCTTGGAAGCGTCGTAATGGGCTAGCCCGACCATCGAAGGGTGCAGGGCGTCGATTGAAGTAATGTTGATGATTTTGCCGCCAGCGCCTTGTTTTATCATCTGTTCGGAAGCGTACTTGGTGCATAGATATGCACCGTGTAAGTTGACGTCCAGGACCTTTTTGAAATCTTCATCGGCCATATCGTGCAGTGGCTTGGCCGGGTAAATGCCGGCGTTATTAACCAAAATATCGAGTTTGCCAAAGCCGCTAACAGCAGCCCCCACCATTTTATTGACATCGTCAGCACTGGATACGTCGACGTGGACAGCCAGCGCCGAGCTAGGCCGCTTAGTGTTGAGTTCCTCAGCGGCGGCCTTAGCAGCACCGTCGTCCACATCAGCTATGACCACACTGGCGCCGGCTTCGTGCAGACGACCAGAAATGCCTTTACCAATCCCCATGGCTCCGCCGGTCACCACGGCAATTTTGTTTGTTAAATTAAGGAGTTCACTGATAGATGTAAGCATAAGCTAATTATACATCCCCCGGCTATTTCTTCTGGGTGCTCTCGAAGTTTAGAACCTTCCATTTGCCGTCTTCTTTTTGCAGGTTAACGGTAACCGTGTAAGTTATTTCATCAGTACCTTTAATCTCGTAGGTAACTTTGCCGGTACCAGCCTTACCAGTTTCGCCGCTGGCCTCTTTGCTGGTCATATTCGTTTTGGTATTTAAGATCGGCCCTGCCTGATCGACCTCTTTTTTAAACTGTTCTTTATCGGTCACGGCCGCAGCGTCTTTTGTAAGCAAGCTATAGGCCGCATCAGCATTTTTATTTTGGACATCCTTCAGAAATTCATTGCTGACTTTGGCCACTCCGCTGGTAGCCAAATTAATGATTACGAACAAAACCACGCCCGCCACCACTGCCCCGGCTACAATTTTTTGCCAAAGGGGGAATTTCCGAACTTTTTTAGCTTTTGCTTCTTCCATGTGAGTCTCCTCCCCCTTTATATATTATATTGAGCTTACACCTTCTAAGTGCTGTGCGCCAAATCATATCTGGAATATAATGGGACGAGATGTCTAATTTGCTGGACCCCAATTCCCTAGTCAAAGATTTTGGCTATTTAGGAATATTTATAACCTTATTTTTAGAATCTGGCGTCTTTTTTGGCTTTTTCCTGCCGGGTGACAGCCTGCTTTTTGCAGCCGGGTTGCTGGCTTCGCAAGGTCATTTAAATATCGTTGGTCTGATATTCATAAGTGTAATAGCCGCCATTTTGGGCAACAATGTTGGCTATTACACCGGCAAAAAGGCCGGTCCAGCACTATTCAATAGAAAAAAATCTTTTTTGTTTTCGCCGAAGCGGGTAGCCGAAGCTCACACTTTTTTTGAAAAAGAAGGCCCGCAATCATTGATCCTGGCCCGCTTCATTCCGGCGGTTCGAACTTTTGTGCCGATCGCCGCCGGCATCGCCAAAATGAACTACCGCAAGTTTTTGGTTTTCAATGGCTTAGGCGGATTGCTTTGGGGGGTTGGAGTGCCGATCTTGGGCTACACACTTGGCAAAAAAGTTCCCAGCATCGACAAATATTTACTGCCCATAATTTTTGTGATTATAATTCTTTCAGCCCTACCAGTCCTGCTGGCGTATTTCAAGAGGCGCCCATCCGGATCCTAAATTAATTGGTCTGGGTTGGTAAAATCCGGTTTTTTACCGAGAATCTGGTTCTTCACGCCCACTTTAATAATTTTGCCGAACACTTTCTTGGGCGTTTTCACTAAAGTATCGAGTGTTTGCTTAGCGGCGACTCCTCCCAAAACCGCCCTCGTATGAAGGGTTGGCTCTACTCCGCTACTTTTACTCTCATAGTCCTCTTTTAGATCCTTGAATGAATCAACTAAATATCCGGTGTGGCTGATGCTTACGAGCCAATCATTGAAAGTTTTTCTTTGAGCCTCATCGGGCCGGTCGAAAGCCGGCAACGCTAGAAGATTGGCCATCAAATCAGCCTCAAGCCGCCTGATTCTAATAAGTTCATGGACTGAGTCAGTAGCGGCTTGCTGATCTACAAGTGTGCCGACTCGTCCTAATTTTATGATAATATCCTGTCTCCGAAGCTCAGATTGGCGCTCCATGTACTGCCGGCATTTATCCTGAAATGACTCCGGTATTCCAACGATGCTGTTACCGGCTAGCATGGCGGCAATATGGGGCATAATGTCGGTTTTTTCTTCGTCCAGATGTTGGTCAATGATATGCACAGCCCTGGCCATCATCAGCCAGTCTTCTCTTTCCTGTTCTTCTAAATCAACTCCAAAAGCCAGCGCCGCATCTATAAGCAGGCCCATTGAGCCGCTAAACTCTACTGGCGCTTCCGCTATATTGACCGCAAAAGGAACGGGAGCCTCAATTAACACCGGTGATATCTCAGTCATTCAGTAGATTGTCTAATGTGGGTTGTAATTATGCAAGCATAAGCTAAATCTATTTACCGTGTAGTGAACTTTGTTCAACTACTGCGGCCCAAACCCATCGGTTTTCTCGAGCCTGAGATTTTGGTGTAGCTGGTCCAAAAAAATTGGCAAAAAATTGAGCTGGAACTATGCTACAGAGTCTAACGGCTCATAGCCAAAAGGGTTGCTCCAGTCAAAGACTTCTTGCTTGCTGACACCATACACAATCTGGAACTTATCTGGAACTTTTTCTGTCTCTAAGCAACATGTGATTAATCTTCCTAAGTCGGCATGACTTAACCAGCGTAAGGGGTCTTCTGCTGAACCTGACTTTGGCTTATCTTCGGTATTAACATTGCCGATACGTACGCAAATAACTTCTAAATTATGAGATGTTGCATAGTAACGGCCGAGCGCTTCCATAAATACTTTTTCAGCACCATACGGACTATCTGGTATGGGCGGGTTGATAGAAGCTCGGATACGGCCGTCCGTGTCACGTCGATCATGTCGGTGGGCATGATTTGAGCTTGCCATAATAACTCTCGGGATCTTGTTAACGATGGCCGCCTTGTAGGCATTAAAGAGCATAAGATCGTTTATCGGATCAATGTCGTTTGTGCTAAAGTTGTCACGTAAAGGATCCCAGGCAAGGTGAATAAGCGCGTCACTACCAGCAGTTACTGCAATTAAGTCGTCAAGCTTGCTGGCATCATGGTCGGGTAAATCAAGTGGTGTTACCTCAAACTTTGCTGGGTCAAGTTGGGCAATCAATGCCCTACCAACCATCCCTTTTGCCCCAGTAATGGCGACTTTCATATACTCATCATAACAAAATAACCTTCAATAACAGAGGTTATTTGAGCATAAGCTAAAACTATTTGCTACTTATCTAAACATCCCCTTAAAGAATGATATAATATGCTTACGCTCAAGAGGGACTTGTTCTTTCAGGATTTGTCTTCTGACTCGGCAGGATTTCAGAGGTCAAAACCATTTGTGCGTAGAGGGGTAAAGCCCGAGGTTCAAACTAAGCGTAAAGCTTGGCCGAAAGCCAGAGGCAATACTCAGCAAAATCAACTTGCAGGTTAATTTAACCAACAAGCCGATTTGCAGCGATTGCCAAAGTGCAGTCAATGCCATCAAGTTCATGAGTTTATCATGGCACATTGATGTAGCTATGTAGAGTTTTGGGAGGACTTTCAGCCTGCCGCATCGCGGAAGCGATGGTACTGGATCCCCGATAAGCAACCTCCTTGCTTGGGGATCTAGGTCTAGGTTTAATATGACGCCAGATTATCCAACCCTTTTTGAAGATTGGCTACAGGACCAGTTTGAGCGTCAGAAAAAAATACACGCTAAGCCTTTTATTGGCTCTCGAAACATACATTTTGATGGAAAAATCCAGCAATCTGATCTCGAAAGTAATATAAGGTTTGATGTTTGCAATTTGCTAAAAAATTCAAAGAACGTACCCAGACATAAGTTCCTACCATTCATAAGAAAAGACAAGCGAGAGCGTAAATATAGATATAAGCCAGGCAGTGATTTAACACATCCAAAAAAATACCCCGTTATAAAAAATCGTCGTATAATGTATGCCGGACACAAGGATGCCTGTCTTTATGGTTTTTACGGGTTCATTCTAAACAATTTATATACAAAATATCTCAGCTTAAACCATCTCGAGGATAATATTTTAGCGTATCGTTCAATATCCTCCGATATAAGAACAGGAAGAAGCAAGTCTAATATCGATTTTGCCGTGGAAACAGTAAAAAAAGTTTGGGCAAAAGATAACACCGCAATTATATTTGTAGATATAAGTGGTTTCTTTGATAACATTAACCACTCGGTTTTATTAGAAAAGTGGTGTAGTTTGTTAGGCACAGAATCCTTGCCCGAGGAGCATCAAGCTATATATAAAAGTCTTACAAGGTTTCGCTGGGTCCCTCAAGAGGACATACATAGTAAACTGGGAATCACTCCAAAGAACTTTAAGAAATCCGATGCTTATAAGCGCGGTGTGTACTGTAGCCCGAATAAATATAACACTTTGTTTAAAAAGGGTGGCTTAATACAGCAGAACCGATCAAGCGCAGGGATACCGCAGGGTAGCCCAATAAGTGGAATTCTCTCCAATATCTCTCTGATAGGTTTTGATCATTCAGTAGCATCCCGGGTTGAAGCACAGCAAAGGGGCCTATATAGGAGATATAGCGATGACATACTTATCCTCATACCTGCGGACGAGGCTGACTCTACGTATAAATTTGTGAAGGAGTCGCTTCAAGCTGTAGGTCTAAGCGTTAATGACGAAAAAACATAAAATTTTCAATAAGAAGCCAAAGACAGAAAGT
>JBBTWK010000006.1:0-2310 GCA_038062805.1 Patescibacteria group bacterium | reverse complement strand
AATTTCGCCTATTTTAAAAGCTCAAACAATTTCTGCTCCGAAACTCGCCGGAACCCACGTTGGCGAAATTTATATTGCTTATGGAGAGCAGCAGAAAACCGTACCTGTTGAATTAAAAAATGATTTAGCTGGGCCCGGCTGGCACTGGCGCTTATCCCGCTAATTAGTTACAATAACAGAGGTAGGGGCGAATGGCGGAATTGGTAGACGCGCTAGCTTCAGGAGTTAGTGAGCGCAAGCTCGTGGAGGTTCAAGTCCTCTTTCGCCCACCACGTTTACATGAAAGGCGGATCAATTGAATAAAATAACACACTATCTGCAAGAACATTTGTTGGGCGAGGTCACGGCCAGCCCAGACGTACGGCGACACTTTGCGCATGACGGGAGCGTTTTGCAGCTAGCCCCAGCTGTGGTGGTCTACCCCAGAAATGAGAATGATGTGCGCAAAACTGTCCGTTTCGCTTGGCAGCTAGCCGAACGCGGCAAAATTCTACCGGTGACCGTCCGCGGTGGTGGCACCAGTACTGTCGGCTCAGCCATAGGTAGCGGAATTATTTTGGTCTTGGGGGCGCATATGAATAGGATCCAGGAGCTCAACGTTAAAAAACACTTTATGGTTGTCCAGCCAGGCTTGACGTATAACATACTCGAGCAAGTACTTTATTCTCATGAGCTCTTTTTGCCACCCTGCCCGGTACTACCAAGTTACGCGACCGTTGGCGGTGGAATTGCCACCAATGCCGTGGGCGAGAGATCGCTAAAATATGGCGCTACCAACCACTATGTAAAAAGCCTGCGCGCAGTATTGAGTAACGGCGAAATTATAGAAACCGAGCCGCTTGGCAAAAAGGAATTAAATCACAAACTCGGACTACAAACACTTGAGGGCGAAATATATCGTTCTCTTGACAAGCTGCTGGAAGAAAACGCTGAATTTATAAACCGCGGCCGCCAAAGCATAAAGGCCCGCTTTGGATCCGTCGGCTACAATCTTTTCGATGTCAAAAAGAATAATGAATTCGATCTCGCGCCGCTGCTTATCGGCTCGGAAGGCACGCTCGGGGCTATTGTCGAAGCCACACTCGATATTGAACCTTTTAACCAAAAAACAGCTCTTGTTTTGATTAGTTTGGATGAACTTGGCGATCTCTATGAAGTGTTGCCCCGTATTTTAGAATTAAAACCAAGTATGCTGGATATGCTCAACCTCTCGGCTATCAAGCAAGTTAAGAAGCTTAACCCCAACCAGCTGAACGATGTGTCCCTGCGCGAAGAGGCTCCCATTCACTTGTTTGTTGAGTTCGACGATTTAAAAGAATCCGACCAAAAGAAATCCATCGCAAAGTTGCAGAAAATAGTTGATAAGGCCGGCGCTTGGTACGAAATTGCCAAAGATACTAATGGTAAGGAGCGGCTTTTGAAGCTACGCGACAGCGTATCTACAATCCTCATCCAGCCCCAAGGCCAAGCTAGGGCAGTGCCAGTGGCCGAGGATATTTGCGTCCCGGTTGATAGGTTGGTGGAATTTATGAATAAGGCGGAGACAGTTTATAACGAGGTTGGACTGATGCCTGCTATGTGGGGACACGCTGGAAGTGGCGTGGTGCGAATGCAACCGGTGTTAGATCTTGGTCAAACTGGTGATCGGCAAAAACTATTTAAGCTCCAGGATGGTTTATATGCTGCCGCGGTCCAACTGGGCGGCAGTATTAGTGCCGGTAGTGGCGATGGTCGTATCCGTGCACCCTACATATCGTGGCAATATGGTGAAGAGTTGTACCAGTTGATGCTACAAGTTAAAAAGATTTTTGACCCGCACGGTATTTTGAATCCCGGCGTTAAAACTGCCACCCTTGACGAAGTAAAAAGACTACTACGCACCGCTTATGACAGCGGCCGCTTCGCCGACCACCCATCCCGAAGCTAAGTCCGTTTTGCGGGGAGTTCCGTAAAGATTGAATAGGCCCTTCGATTCACTACATTCGCTCAGGGTCATTCGACTTGACACAAATGGTTTATCATGAGCAAGACAGAAGTATTTCTGCCGAGTCGAATGGTGGGCGAGGTGGGATTCGAACCCACAACCCGTTTAAGGGCACAGATTTTAAGTCTGCTATGTAAACCATTCCATCACTCGCCCTGGAGGCGCGTACGGGAGTTGCACCCGTCTAAAAGCTTTTGCAGAGCTTCACCTAACTGCTCGGCCAACGCGCCTCGTCGTCCGCCTCAGGCGGACTCCTCTCAATTATAACAGGGTAGGCCGCTATAATTACTTGCTAAAAATACAAGTAATGGTTATTGTTAGGTTAC
>JBBTWK010000005.1:2819-8958 GCA_038062805.1 Patescibacteria group bacterium | reverse complement strand
ATCTCGGATGCCAAGTTTTAAAGCGGAGTTGATTTCATCCGCCCAAACACTACCGCTACGTAAGCCTCTTTTTTCGGCAACACGCTCATCTACCTCCGCAACATTTACAGAAATCGTCCCATTCGGCCAGAAATACTCATAAAATTCTTCCTCATATAGATCCGGCTTTTCTACACCGCTTTTTTGAAGCGGAGCCTTTGTGACCGAAGCACGCATACCGGCAGTTGCCTGGCCGCTCTCGTCAACGTCATTTATCTCTGGGCTTACAGATGTTATATCACCGCGATATCCGTTGATTTTTAGCGAATTAAAACCGCCGAGGCGCGCTAACCTACCGAGACGTTTTATGTTTACCCCAATCTGGTCAACAGGTGCATATTCCGGGAGTGTAAGCCCCCAGGAAATTCTGCCATCATCATATTCGGCCAACTCACTGACCGGTGTGAAATTACTCATGAATAACCTATTATAAAACAAAGTATAGTAAATGGGTAAGCGGAATTTGAAATGTGTGTCCGGGTCGCAGTAGTACCCGCCTGTGGCGGAACTACACGGCAGGCAAAAATATAAACGGTCCGACATTACACAGGCGATTGAGTAACCGACAAATCTTGCTTTCCCCAATGAACATCATGATGCATACTAACCACCAATGACAGAAAAGCCATCGAAATCAACCTTTTCGGCAGAAAAACATCGGCTGAAGCAAATGTTCGACGACCTTGGCGCATTGTCCGGCCGGCTAGGTGCGAATTACAGGGGCTCTCCCTTTTTGGTGTCTAATGATAGGGGTTATAAGGATATATCGGCTGAGCTTAAAGAAAGATTCCGCGGAAGATCTGGCGATATCGGCGTATTTATAGGCTCTGGTGGGCTGCTGTCGATGTTGCCGGATATAAATCTGCAAGCAGCATTATTAATTGACAGCAACCGTAGCGTCTTGGAATTTACTCAGTTTTTGGCGCAGTTAATTGAGCAGTCGGAATCCGCAGAGGAGGCCTGGGCTAAATTGACCGATGTTGACAGTATGAATTTAGAGTCGTTAAAGTTTCTTGCACGAGTAGGCGGCTTAGACCTTGAAGGTATAGAGGCTGAAGCCGAGGTTTACGGTGGCGACCACTGGACCAACCCAGAGCGGTTTGGCAAAGTTAAACAAGCCCTAGTCGAAAGGCCGGTTCTATACATAGCTGCTGATATCGCTGACCCCGAATTCACAGCCTCATTTACCGACACACTGAACCGCTACGGGCATAAAATCAGCTTTGCAAATTTAACTAACGTAGCTTATTACGTGAGTGATACCAGCTTTATTGAACAGTGGCCACTAGATACCGACCCGCTGATAATGTATTCACATTTTCCGACTGTAGTACCTAAAGAGCTAACGATGTTCATTGCTCATTCACCGCAAGAATACCGCACTGCTGTTCGGCGTTAAGCCGACATTCAGTTGCAGCAGAAATTTCTTTCATTTTAACCTGGTAATAGGTTTAGGGCTGAGACACCCAAAAGGTGCCAGACCAAGATGCTCAGCTAAATTAATTTACGTTTTCATTCTGTCAGATGTTAGTTCTCTACTCACGGTAGGCTATAAGCAAAGGTAGAATAGCTAGCCCTAGCAAGCCTCCTACTAGTCCCAGCGTCGCATAACTGCTAGTAGCGACGATGAAACCGCTTCCCAGCCCACCCGTCGCACCAGCTAGAGAAATCGTAAGGTCAACCGAACCCTGGGTGCTGGCTCTCCGCTCAAGAGGTGTGCTCTGCGTAACAGCTGTAGTTCCAGCAATTAGCCCGAAATTCCAACCAAGTCCGAGTAAACCAAGCACAGCAGCCAGCAGAATCATAGAGCTAGCTGGTGCGACCGAAGCTAAGGTTCCAGCTATGAGCAAGATTAGCCCGCCCAGAGCCAGTACACGACGATACCCAAAGCGGTCAACGAACAACCCGGTCAGGGGAGATGGCAGGTACATTGCCGCTATGTGAATCGAAATTATCAGCCCTATGGCTGTCAGGCTATAGCCATGTAATCTCATATGTATTGGTGTCATTGTCATCACTGCGATCATGACCATTTGGGTGATTATCATGGCCGCGGCCGCCAATCTAACGGTGCGCTGCGAATCGCCGGCAATGGCAGTTTGAATTTGGTCTTTGGTCTTCTGTGCAACACGTGATGCCAAGCTGCGAGCCATCAGTAATGGGTCGGGCCTCATAAAGGCCAGAACTATGACGGCGGCAGTCCCGTAAGCCAGCACAGCCAGCATGAAGGGGCCGGCTAGCTGCCTGATTCCTAGAGACCCGGCAATTGATCCGGTTGCCTCTATAAGATTTGGGCCGAGTACCGCTCCTAGCGTAGTGGCAACCAAAACGGTACTAATCGCCCGTCCTCTCCTGGACGGCTTGGCAAGGTCTGCTCCAGCATAGCGGGCCTGCAGGTTCGTTGCTGTGCCTGAGCCGTAAAACAGTAGCGAGATAAAGAGCAAGGGAAGACTACTTAGTATGGCCGCTAGAACAATACCGGCGGCACCTATGGCACCTACAAAGTAGCCAACTCCTAGCCCAATCCGCCGGCCGTGACTTTGGGAAAGGCGGCCAACCAGCCCCGCGGCAGCCGCCGAGCCTAAAGTAAATAACGCCGCCGGTAAGCCAGCTGCTCCAGTCGAGCCGGTCATTTCCTCGGCGAGCAAAGCTCCGACGGATATCCCGGCTGCCAGCCCTGCGCCGGCCATAAGTTGTGAGCCCATCAGAACACGGATTGTTCTTTTGTATACTTCTTCTTGCTTATTAGCAGAATTATTCATCCGCTGCCGCCTTGACGGCTAGCCACCACGAACGGCACTGTCCGTTGTAGCGAGCCGTTTTCTTTGACACTTAACATTTTCACAAGTATATAGCCCCATAAGATAACAAGGCAAGGAATCTATACCATAATGCTCAGCCAAATTATTGACAGATGCGGCGGCAAAGAAATGAACCTCTGTCAATCATTGACATTAAGGGGAGCCTAGTCATAATTAGCTTAAGCCAAATAAACTAAAAAGGAAGCATATGCGACTATCTAAGAACGAATCAGGATTTGCACACTTAGTTCTGATTGGACTGGGTGTATTTTTTGTCGGCGGAGCCGGCACAACGGTTGCCGCTAACGGAAGCAAGCCAGGCGACATTCTATACAGTATTGACCGAGGCACAGAGAAAGTCCGATTAGCGTTTGCCCTCACCGATGGCCTCAAAGAGTCGATGCACCGAGATATTGCCAAAGAACGTTTACTTGAGCTTAGAGCCCTGTTTGACGAAGAAGGAATTGATGCGAAGGGGATATCTGATGCTCTTGGTAATCTTGAGGACCATGTTTCGAACGTTGCCAAACTGGTCACAGATAGTACGAAAGAGCACGCCAAAGAGATAGACGACGAGCTTGAGTCTCATAAATCACAAATCGACAAACTTTTTGAAACAAAACAGGCTGGACTGGAAAATAAGCGCGAACAACTAAAAAAAGAGTACGAAGTAGCACTTAAGAACGGCGACAGTGCTAAGGCAGCCTTGCTCAAAGCACAGATTGATGGCTTTGAATCCCTACTGAAAGACCTAGAGCAAGAGCGTGAAACTAGTAAGCAAGAATTAGAAACGCACGAAGATGCTATCGAGGAGCACGAAGACGAGGCAGTGCAAAAGCAGGAAGAAGCCGAACGCGAGGCCGCTAAACAACAAGCTGAAATATCAAATAAAATACTAGAGGAACAATCAGAAGCTGCCAAGAAAGCTGCCGAAGCCCAGCGTGAAGCAGAGAAAAAAGCAGCCGAACAAGAGAACCGCTAGAACCGGCAACGTCGTTCGTTTGTTTTAACCTATAATAGCCGTATGCGCTTATGGTATAGGCTTGGACATGACGAGGTGCTTGGGAAGCTTGGCACTTCGAGCGAGGGGCTAAGTAGCCTTGAGGCTGAAAAACGACAGAAACAGTTTGGCTATAACGAACTAAGAACCCGCACTGAACCAATGTGGAAAAGGCTGCTTGAGCCATTCCGCAGTATTTTCGTATTAGTTCTAACCTTTGCGGCGATTATTAGCTTTATCAGCCACGAACAGCTCGACGGATTTATCATTCTGACCATTATAGCCGTCAACATAACTATATTTTATAGCCAGCAGCACGCTACCAGGCGTGTGCTAAAAAGTCTAAGGAGACATAATGAACAATTTGTGCGAGTCTTGCGGGATGGTCAAAAGCTAGACCTCTCTTCCAGGCTATTGGTGCCCGGCGATATCATAATCCTGACTGAGGGATCGAGGATTCCAGCGGATGTTCGTTTGCTCCATGAAGAGAACCTCTACGTTGACGAGTCGTCTTTAACCGGCGAATCGCTGCCTATCAAAAAATCGCTTAGCGTCATAACTAGTGAAAAACAGATATACGACCAAAGGAATATGGCATTCCAGGGGACCTATGTAATTTCCGGCACCGGGCAGGCAGTGGTTGTAGAAACGGGCCTAAACACACAGTTTGGACTGGTCGCCGAACTAGCCACCCAGGCAGAACCAAAAAGTCCAATGCAAATTAAAATTGACCATATTGTAAGCCGTTTAATTAAAATTCTAACTGGCGTGGCTTTAGTAGTTTTCATACTATCTCTAGCTCGAGGGATTGAACCCAGCGAAGCACTTCGTTTCGTGATGGCTATGAGCGTTTCTGCCGTGCCGGAAGACTTGCCAATCGCGCTTTCTGTAATTTTGGTACTAGGAATGCGCCGGATGGCCAAGAAAAATGCCCTGGTCCGGTCTATGAAAACAATGGAAGATATTGGCATCGTGACGGTTGTAGCTGTAGATAAAACCGGCACGCTGACAAAAAACAACTTGAGCGTCATTGAGGGCTGGGCATTAGATGATAAAACTAACTTATCAGAAGCTGTTTATAAGTCTTTGGGCGACGCGAGTAACTCTGCCGAACCATTTGATAAAGCCTTGCTGGCAGCCGTACATGACAACCTAAGTTTCAGTGGAAAATTGTTAAAGAATTACCCATTTGAACAAACTCAGAGAATAAGCGGCGCACTCTGGCGCGAGTCTGAAAGTTCATTTTTATATATCAAGGGCGCACCGGAACATGTGTTGAATCTTTGTCATTTAAATGAGTCCGAGCACTCCTTGAGCCAAACTCAGCTCTACGCTTTAGCCGCCAACGGATACCGGGTGATTGCTTTAGCCCGAGCACGTCCGCCCGATGAGCTTGCTGATTTAAAGAAATTAGATTCGCTCAACTTCGAGTTTTTGGGGCTAATTGCCTTTGCCGACGAGCTTAGGCCAGAATCTGCCCAGGCCGTGATGCAGGCCCACCAAGCCGGGATAGACGTCAAGATGATTACCGGCGACCATTTCGAAACGGCGTTTCATATCGGACGCACTCTCGGAATTTGTACGCACAAAGACCAAGTAATTATGGGCTCTGATTTACCCCAGGACGAAGAAGAACTCATCCGTATCGTAAAGCAAAAGACAGTGTTTGCCCGTATTTTACCAAAGCAGAAACTTGATATCTTAAAGGCCCTTAAGAAAAATAATATAGCAGCTATGACCGGGGACGGCGTAAATGATGTGCCAGCCCTGATTAGTGCTCAGGTAGGCATCGCCATGGGTTCGGGAAACGACATCGCCAAAGACGCTGGAGATATCCTACTACTAGACAATAACTTTTCGTCTATTCTCAATGCCATTGCGCAGGGACGGGTGATCTACGACAACATTCGGCGCATGCTGTTTTACTTGCTATCAACCACCCTCGGCGAAGTATTGACGATGATCGGTGCTCTGTTGGTTGGCCTGCCGCTGCCGGTGACAGCCGTACAAATTCTTTGGATAAACTTAGTAACCGATACTGCCCTTGTTATACCTTTGGGTTTGGAGCCGCCGGAAGAAGACCATATGAAACGTCCGCCCCGGCCCCCTAAAGCTCAGATATTAGATAAAGTGATTTTATCCCGCATTGTCATAGTTGGAGCGGTTATGGCCGCTGTGATACTGGCCTCATTTGCCTACTTTGTAAACAAGGGCTACCCCCTTGAATATGCTCAAAGTGTAGCCTTTATGATGCTAGTGGCCGCCCAATGGATGAATGCTTTTAACGCCCGTAGTGAGC
>JBBTWK010000005.1:0-2809 GCA_038062805.1 Patescibacteria group bacterium | reverse complement strand
AACCCGGCGTCTACGTACTCCTAATTACACACTGCTCGTGGGACTGGGCCTAGCAGTTGCCGTCCAAGCGCTCGTAATGTTTGGCCCTTTGCAGGAAGTATTCAATGTTAGCTCAATTAGTACAGGCCACCTACTAGCCAGTATTGCCTTGCCGGTATTAGCGGTGTTGGCGGCTGTTGAAATCCATAAAATTTATGTCAGACATAGCCTAGAAAAAAAGACGCAATAGACTGGCCTACATTGGATTTATGTGTTATTGATTAAATTACAACATTAAAACACAACTTAATTGTTGACACGCCGCAGGTGCAGGAGTAGATTTGTATATACCACCGTGAGGTGATGACAGTTAGCTAGCAATAGTTAACTGTCGAAAAGCAGCTCCTTAAACAAGAGCTGCTTTTCATTTATATTTTAATTCCCGCTTTTTAACTCATACGACTGGACTGGGTAATCAGGATATGTCGGCAGGCCGAAGAATTGTTCCAATGTCTGGCCGGTTTTGTTTATTCGCGTAGCCAAGTCAACGCCAACATAACGAAGGTGCCACGGCTCATAGGCGTAGCCGGTTAAGCTGGTTTTATCTTTTGGGTAGCGGATGATAAAACCATACTGATAAGCATTAGCCGCTAGCCATTTACCTCCCGGTGTCACCAAAACAAGCTTCCAGTTGGCACACACGGCTGACGGATCCTAGATCGGCAGCCAGTCCCGTCTGGTGCTCGCTGTGACCAGGACGGGCACTAGTGGTATCGGCAAAAGCTTGGCCGTCCGCCGCGACATAACCATTGTAGACGGATTGTTGGGTAGCCCAGGAACGATAGCCGCTGACCAGCATTAATTTCAGCCCTTCGCTGGTTGCCGCCGCAACCAATTTTTCCACCTCCGCCGAGGCGTCTTGGCGCAAGTGCATATTTTCTGACTTCGAACCTTCACTTAAAGCCACCTTTGGTATGATCAGGTTCGTCGGCACGTAGGTGTTTGGCAAAAGCCGGCCCTTATTAACCACTACCCATATGCTGACCGGATCATTAACAGAAAACTGTCCTTTATTAAAACTATCAGGATTTGTGGATACCGAACTACGGGTGGTCGATGTGACCGGTTGAGACTCTTGGAGGGGATGGTAGTCTCGCCACCAGACAACTGCGGCGGTTGCAGCAACTAGAACCAGTAGTAACAATATTTTTCTGGCCAGATGCCGGGCTGCGGCGGGATGAATAGCCATATTGTTATTGTACTTTATGCAGCGTCAGCATTAATCGTCTAAGAAGACTATGAGCCAACCGATGGCCGACCCTCATAAGCGGCGGGGTTAGCAAATATGCGACATAAGCGTAAACGGCGCCGGCTATGATATCGAAGGCGTAGTGCTCGCCTTGGTAAACCGTGCCGATAAATATGGCAAAGGGATATAAAAGGCTAAGTGTGCCCCAGCGCCGGCCAAAATATTTGAAAATAAATACGGACAGCAGTGTCGCCCAGGCGGCATGCAAAGAAGGAATGGCGGCCACTATGTTGGGCGTGATTTCATTATAAAAAGACGGGAAGTCACGTACCCCTAGCGTGCCCCAAACCTCGCTGGTTATACGGGTAATCGGCTCGATGGTATTGTTTTGGACCGCCAGCCACGGCGGAGCGGCCGGGAAAAGCAAGAAAGTAAAAAAGGCCATAAAGGCCGAGAGGCAATAGGTGGTTACAAAGCGCCAATAATAATTCTCCCTTTTCTTCCAGATCAAAACACCAAGTCCTATCGGTAATACAAAATGCAGCATATAGGGGAGGTAGAACGCTAGATCATACCAGCGTACATGGCCGTCCCATAGCCAGTTTTGCAGATAAACCGTCGGTAAATTACCAAACAGAGCATCGTCGATGCCAGGCGCAAGGGTGTAATTAACATGGCCATTCAGCTGGTCGGCCACGCTGCGGAATGATTCATAGGCCAATAAAATAAGTATAAAAGGGCCGAAGAGCCGAAGCATGACCAGTGCCTGCTTAAAGATCATGAAAGTAAAAATCATGAAAACAACTAGCTTGTCCGGTGTCGGAAAACTGGGGTTGCGCACAAATAGCCATGTACTTGCCAACGCACCGGCTATTCCAACGGCCTGTCCAATTTTTTCCCTATATTTGGTCACTTCATTATATTGTACCCGAAGCGGCGCAGTATATCAGGACAGTCCCGATATGCTGGAAAATCTCAGATAATTCTCAGCTTAAGGTGTAAAATAGAAAGAATGAGGATATTAGTTGTCGAAGACGAGCATAAAATAGCTGGCGCTATCAAAAAGGGCTTGGAGCAGGAAAAATACGCTGTAGATGTGGAATATGACGCTGATAGCGGATATGGTGCGGCGCTCAATGAACCATACGACTTGATGATTATTGACCGTATGCTCCCCGGCAGTATGGAGGGCATGGATATCGCTCGACGCCTGCGTGAAGAGAAAATCCACACCCCAATCCTACTTTTGACGGCCAAGGACCAGGTTCGTGACCGAGTAGCTGGCCTGAATGCTGGCGCCGACGATTACCTGGTAAAGCCTTTTTCTTTCGAAGAACTTTTAGCCCGAGTCCGGGCACTACTACGACGGCCCCCCGAAGCTAAGAACAATGTGCTCAAAGTTGGTGACCTGAGTCTTGATACAACTAACTATCAACTCAGGCGCTCCGGCAAACTGATTGCCCTGAGCTCCAAGGAGTTCGCGCTATTAGAGTATCTGATGCGCAACGCCGGCCAGGTGCTTTCTAAAGACAATATTATTGCCCACGTATGGAATTTTGACGCCGATATACTGCCCAATAC
>JBBTWK010000004.1:0-2248 GCA_038062805.1 Patescibacteria group bacterium | reverse complement strand
TGCATGACGCTTATAACGAGAAATTTTTTCTAACTCAGCGAAAAAAAGGCCAGGTTTAAACGCCAGCATTAAGTTGGCTTCGGTGTAGGGAACAAGGCCCTTTAGGATAAATATTATCGCGCTTTCTTGTCTGGGCTTATGGTGATTGTACATATGACAATACTATCATAGAGAATGAACCGATCGGTTCATTCTCTATGAATAAGTAGAGTCTGATAAGGAGTCTAGTAAATAAAATAAGATGGAATATTAATTTGAAGAAACTTAGCCGAAATCTTGGAACCTATGAGGTGTTTCGCGGCTACCCCGAGAAAAACTTTTTTGGTCAGGGCCCGGCCACAGTTTTATCATAGCTTGGCTTGCGGCAGGAAGAGCATACTTCTATAATGCTTATGTATGGCCAAGAAAATCGCGGCTCTGGTTTTCGGCGTTGCTTATTTGCTGCTTAGCTCTGGTTTAGCTTTGGCTGACACACGGCCGTATTTTAGAGCTTACGGTGCCGATACTTTTGCCGGCGGCTGGTTTAATAGCGGCGCTAGTTCTTGTTCACCGGCGGCCAGCACTTTCCAGGCACCAACTTATTCCGGCCTGACTAATTTATACAAGGGCGGGGTAATGACCTATGCCAAAAGCGATGGCAGTGGTGCCGGCAGTCAATTTGGAGCACTTGCCCTAGGGATGATTCAAGGTCCCACTGGTAGCGGCGAACCATACGGTTTTACTAGCGGCGGCAGTGGTTATAACAAACTGAGTTTTGCCAACTTTACCAGTCTGAGTGCTACTGATTTCTGGGGCGGTTTTTGGGAAGGCAGCGATGCTCACCAGGCCTCCCACTGCACAGCGGATTATTTTGGCACCAAACAAAACTCACCCACCGCTTGGAGCGGCAGCCTTAGTGCCGCGGCATCCGGCCAATATATTACTACCGGGTTGACGCTAAACTCCGGTTCCGAAGTGGTCTCGGCCGGTAAAAACATAACCCTATTTGTTAACGGTAACGTTTATATTGGTGGCAATATATCGTACGCGGGCGGTTACACGGCTGATAACGTACCCAAGTTCGCGCTGATTGCCCGCGGCAACATTTTTATTGATCCAGCTGTCAGCCGCTTGGACGGCCTTTATATTGCCCAACCTGATCCCTCGGTCGCCAACCCTGTCACTGCCGACACTGGGGTTATCTGGACTTGCCATGGAAATAGCCCCGACGTGCCAACCGCGGCCTATGTTAGCTCGGCTTGCCGAACAAAACTAACATTCAACGGCGCGGTGGTCGCCAAACAAGTGAATTTGCTAAGAGTTAATGGTGACGCAGCCAGCGCAGGACCCGGCGAAAGCTCGGGCAGTGGTAACATTGCCGAAGTCTTTAACTACACTCCCGAGATGGTTATCGGCGGCGGCTTCTTTAACAGCGGCACTACCAACAAATATAAAATCGAAAGCCTAATCAGCCTGCCGCCAGTCTTCTAGTATTTTTAGAGGTTGGACCTCCCCGAATCCATTGGCTATCTCTATAGCGCTAATGTATAATCGGAACTAATTATGGCATTACTAAGTGGTGGGCAATCCGACTTCTTTGGCCTTGATATTGGTACCATCGGCCTGCGCGTCGTCCAGCTGCACGGAACTGGCCAGCCCAAAAGCCTGGCACATTACGGCGAAGCAGCCTTTGACCCGACTGTAGCTAGCGGTGGTAGCATCATCGATAAGCATCGTTTTAGCCAAATCCTGGCGCAGTTAGTCAAAAAAGCCGGCATTAGCACAAAAAACGTGGCGGTTAACATTCCCTCCCAGCGGGTATTTACAACGATTGTCGACATTCCCAAAATGGACCCGGCAGAACTTGAAAAAACTATCCGCTACCAGGCTGATTCTTTTATACCGATGCCAGTGGCTAAATCGAAGATAGACTGGCAGCTTATAGGTGATTCGCCAACTGGGTCCGATAAACTGGAAGTATTACTATCGGGCGTGGCCAACGATTTCGTGGAAGCGCGCCTGGAACTGGTTGAGGCTGGCGGTTTCAATGTCATTGCCATGGAGGCGGATAATATGGCTCTGGCACGCTCGGTGGTGGCACCAGAATCCCTCGGCCCACAATTAATTTTAGATATCGGTAGTATTACTTCGGACCTAGTTATAGTTAAAGATTCGGTGCCGCATTTAGTGCGCTCGATTCCGATCGGGTCGCAAAACATCGTCCATTCGGCCAGCCCCTCATCCAGCCACGGACTCTGCGTCTGATCGC
>JBBTWK010000003.1:0-1158 GCA_038062805.1 Patescibacteria group bacterium | reverse complement strand
ATAGGGGTTATTGATAGCCTAGTGGTCGAGATTGAAAAGTCGATTAAATTTTTTGCCGGGCGCTACGCCGGTGCCAAGCTCGATCGGATTATTGTGACCGGCGGCGCATCGACACTGCCAGAATTACCGCTTTATATCGCCAATAAATTTGCCATCAATGTCGAAATCGGCAACGCCTGGCGCAACGTCAGTGTGCCCGACAATGCCCAGAATGAAGTCCTAGCTGTTTCCAGCCACTTTGCAGTTGCTGTTGGCCTAGCGGAGAGGAGCTTATGAGCCGGGTTCAATTCAACTTACTGCCTGATACCAAGTTAGCAGCTGTCAAATCTAGCCGCTCGCGCAACTTAGCTGTGAGTGTCGCCTTAATCATTAGCGCCGCTTCAGCCGCTATCTTCTTGATCCTGCTAGCCACAACCAGTGTTATCCAAAAAAAGCAGCTGTCCGATGCCGATAAGGCCATCGCCACACAAACTGCCAAACTGCAGTCTATGACCGGCCTAGATAAGATGATAACCGTTCAAAATCAACTAAGCACCCTAGTTGATTTACACAAAAATAAACACATAAGCTCACGCATTTTTTCATATTTGCCAGAAGTAACCCCTACCCAGGTGAGTCTCGGGCGTCTGTCCATGGATTTCAAAGCCAATACTATGCAAATAGACGGCACAGCCCTCGACCAAAAGTCAGTCAATACCTTCATCGACACGCTTAAATTTACTACCTACATTGTCAATTCTGACGATTCGCCAAAAAGCGCCTTTCCTTCGGTGGTAGAAAGTAGCTTTAGTATCGCCGCTAAGAACGTTAGTTTTTCGTTGAATGTGACTTTTGACCCGGCTCTCTTTGGCAACAACGTACTTGACAGCCAAGGACATGCCAAAGCACCCTCGTTGCAGGTGCCTAAACTCACCACCACGCGCTCGGTAACTGACGACCCAGCTAACTTGCTTTTTAACGGACAAAATAGCAACGTGGAGGGCAGATAAATGAATCTAACAATGTCAAAATTTAAGGGCTCCCAAATGGACAAGGGCCAAAAGCGTTTAATAATTCTGGTAAGCCTATCGACGATTGTAACCATTTTTTGTCTGGTGAGCACTGAAACGCTGCTAGATTATGCCAGCTATCACCGCCGTGAACTTTCTGCCAAGCGTG
>JBBTWK010000002.1:0-1262 GCA_038062805.1 Patescibacteria group bacterium | reverse complement strand
ACGATTGAGCAGTTCGTCAAAATCTTTCAGGTATTAAATACGAATGTAAATGAATCTAAGATTGCTGCTGTCCAAGGCTACCAGTGGCATGTTTTGAACAAGAGTCAGACATGGGTGACTAGGGGAGTGAGGACGGAATATGCCGGATCCTACGTGATTGAAAGATCCGGAACCGAGATCTATGGAGGCTTAAAACAGATTGCCGGCGCTGTCTATGCCATCAGGGCTGATGTCCTGCGCCAATTTGGCTGGGGCACATCTATTACTGAGGACTTTGAGTTAACCCTTCGACTATACGCTCAGGGCTACAAAGTAGCCTTTACGCCCTACATTCAGGCACCTGCCGAGGCTGTATCAACCGTTAGAAGGCTGATCAGACAGAGAATGAGATGGGCAGAAGGCGCTTCCTTTAATATCAAGGTGATGTTCTCACGCATGCTTAAATCACCCAACCTGACCCCTGCCGAGAAGTTTGAATTCCTTTATCTTTCACCATACTACCTGCAGGCCTTCTTCTTTGTGGTTGGTACATTGGCCTGGTTTTTATCAGAGGCCGTATTCCAGAGCCGACTGCCATTCTGGACGGCTGCCTTTGGCTGGTCCCTGGTCTTTACCAACCTCTTGGCCCTGCCGTTGATGAACATTATCGGACTCTTCCTTGAGGAGAGTGATGAGCGGGATTACGTGGGCATATTATCCTTTATCGCCCTTTCCTACATAGTTGTACCATTTCAAGCCTATGCCGCCATCAAAGGCTTCTTAGAGACCCAAGAAGGCCCCTGGTTTAGAACCCCCAAGACAGGACTAATCACCGATGTCTTTGGCAGATCCGGCTTTGGCAAGTTCTTTGGTGGGCTGCTTGGGCCAAAGCCCCCCGTCGCTGCGGCAGCTATGGAGGGCAGGCCCGCAGCTGCGCCGACCTTGCCTGCCGGCAGGCAGGTAAGCGCCGATGTTGGCGGACTTGCGCCGAGCTTGGGTGGGATGGCGTTTAATGTGTTGAGGGCAGATAATTTCAGAATCAGGCCCCGACACGTTCGCCACATTGGCAATTTCGCTTTAGGTCTAGTTGTTACTGTGACAGTCTTAATGTCACTTTTTACTCCGTTTATCCCTATTTCAACTTCTTATGCTCAACAACCAGTTTTGAAAACTGTTGACAACAGCTTAGAAAAAACTCCAAACGGCAGTCAGCAGAAAGCTGAAAACGAAGAAGTGGAGATCACTACTCCAAGAGCTGTAGCAAGAACGACCAAAGACGGCAA
>JBBTWK010000001.1:0-6155 GCA_038062805.1 Patescibacteria group bacterium | reverse complement strand
GACGGCCAGCTGGACCCAGGTCGGCTGCTCGCTGGACTTAAGGAGGGCCTGGTTGATGCCGCTAATGATCCCTACACAGCCTATTTCAATCCTGAAGACGCCAAAACTTTTAACGAAGCACTAACCGGTAGCTTCATCGGCATCGGCGCCGAACTTGGCACTGACGCCGATAATAATATCGTCATCATCTCGCCTCTGTCGGGCTACCCAGCCGAAAAAGCAGGTCTTAAACCCAAAGATATCATCGCCGCCGTTAATGGCCAGTTGGTCACTGGTGTAAGCGTCGATAAAGTTGTTCAGAAAATTCGCGGTGCCGCTGGCGTAGCCGTAAAATTGACTATAAAGCGCGGTGCCGACAAACCGTTCGAGCTCAGTATCACCCGCGAACGGATTACAATTCCTAGTGTTGAATCATCAGTGGAAGGCGCCATTGGTTATCTTAAAATCAGCCAGTTTACTAATGACACCACAAAGCTAGCGAAAAAAGTTGCTGACGACTTTAAAGCCCAAGGGGTCAAGGCCATAATTCTTGATCTTAGAGGCAACCCAGGCGGCTACCTAAAGACAGCCACGGAAATCTCTAGCCTGTGGCTGGACAAAGGTAAAACCGTCGTGTCCGAACGTCGCGGCGGCCAAACTCTAAGCACCGACTACGCTCTCGGCGGCAATGTCTTTAAAAGCTTGCCCACCGTCGTGCTAATTAACAGTGGCAGTGCCAGTGCCAGCGAAATTACTGCTGGCGCCTTGCGCGATAATGGTGTGGCAACCATTGTCGGCGAAAAGAGTTTTGGCAAAGGCAGTGTCCAGCAAGTAGAAAGCCTGTCTGGTGGCGGCGAACTAAAGGTTACGATTGCCAGATGGTTCACGCCGGTCGGTGAAAACATCGACAAGCAAGGCATAGCTCCAGATATAACTATCACGATGAGCGACACCGATGTCGCTGCTGGTAAAGATCCCCAAAAAGATAAAGCCACCCAAATCCTAACTGCCAAAATCCAATAAAACCTGGTCACGCTACCCCTGTCCGTGGTAGTATCTAGATATTAATGGCGAGGGAAGGGAGAATAAGCGTGGCTGCCAAGGCCAAGCAGACTAAGTTTATATTTGTTACCGGTGGTATGTTGTCGGGCCTCGGCAAAGGTATCACGGCCGCGTCTATTGGCACTATTTTAAAAGCCCGCGGCTTTTCGGTAAATATCCAAAAGTGTGATCCGTATCTCAATGTCGATGCCGGTACGCTTAACCCAGCCGAACACGGCGAAGTATTTGTGACCCGTGACGGCGCTGAAGCTGATCTTGACCTCGGCCATTACGAACGCTTCATGGACGTCGAACTGACGCAGTCTAGCAGTCTGATGTCCGGCCGGATCTTACAAAAAGTCGTTGACGACGAGCGAGCCGGCAGATACCTTGGCAAAACAGTCCAGGTTGTACCGCACGTAACGGATAGCATCCAGGCAGATATTGTGGCTACCGGCAAAGATTTTGACGTCCATATTGTCGAAATCGGCGGCACTGTCGGCGACTTTGAATCACTAAGTTTTATCGAGGCCATTCGCGAATTATCTATCCGTCGCCCCCAAGACTGTATATTCGTGCACGTTGTTTATATTCCATATCTTGGCGCCAGCCGCGAGTTTAAAACTAAACCGGCCCAAAACGCCGTCCGCGAACTGCGCGGGCTGGGAATCGTACCGGATATTCTAATCGCCCGTGCCGAAGCCAAGCCGCCGCGCAGCGTACTGGCCAAACTAAGCTTGTTTTCCGGCGTCGAGCAAGAAGCCATTGTGCTGATGCCCAATGCGCCAACTATATACCAAGTGCCTCTAGTCCTCGAAGCAGCTAAAATCGCCGACGTCATCACTTCGCGGCTGGGTCTGCGCAATCACCGGGCTGAGCTAGCGGCTTGGCATCGGGTAGTCAAAAGCGCCCTAACTAGCTACCGGCGAACAGTGCGCGTAGGCGTGATAGCCAAGTACCTGTATAACCAGGATACCTATATGTCGGTCTTTGAGGCCTTGCGGGCGGCGGCCTGGGCGAACGAAGTTAACATAGATATTGTTTGGGTTAATGCCGAGATCTTGCCCAAGGATAAAAAAGAACAAGCACTCCTGCCAACACTGGACGCCATTATAGTGCCCGGTGGTTTTGGTCCCAGGGGTATAGAGGGCAAAATCCTGGCCGCCACCTACGCACTGGACAACAAAGTGCCGTACCTTGGCTTGTGCCTAGGCCTGCAAGTCGCCCTAATCGCCGCCGCCCGACGGGCTGGTCTTGCCGGGGCCAATTCGACAGAATTTGCCCCCAAAAGCCTCGATCCGGTCGTGTCTACTATGGCCGAACAAATTGGCAAAGAAAACACCGGCGGCACTATGCGTCTGGGCGATTACACCTGCGTGCTAGAGCGGGGCAGCGTTGCCAGAAAAGTCTATGGCCAAGGTAGTATTATTGAGCGCCACCGTCATCGTTACGAAGCCAATAACGCCTACCGCGACCGATACGAAACCTGGGGCCTAAAAGCCAGCGGTCTGAGTCCTGACGGCACGTTGGTAGAAATGGTTGAAGCCATAGACCATCCATATTTTGTGACCACCCAAGCCCACCCGGAATTTCGTTCGCGTCCAGCCCGTCCACATCCACTTTTTGTCGGCCTGTTGAGAGCTGTGCTCAGCAAGTAGATAAAAAAACACCCGATTGACTCAGCAAGCTGATAATGCTATAATAAGGGGGTTAAAGTAAAATAAATAAGTGGCTACCCTAGAAGCAATCCCTAAATTAGATAGTACTCCTGCTGAGCCAGAAGACTCGCAGCATGAGGAGATTTGGAATTGGTGGGAACGCAGCTGGATCTTAAAAGAAAAAGCAAAAAAGCCGCTAAAAGAAAAATACTCACTCAAAAGCAGTCAAAAATCGACGGATTTGTTAAACTTTACAGACCAAACTTTAACAGGTAGCGAAATTACTGAAATAACTGAGGCTGTAAGTGCGGTTGCTACACTGACAGGCGGCGCGATATTTAATCGTACCAATGGTATCGCCCTAGTCTCCAAAGATGGGATGGAGCCTGGCACTGCCGGTAGTTTTAACCCCTATGATCCTGCGGTATTAATAAATATGGATTCTGTACGGCAGCCACCAAATGATAGTTATGGACTTTTTGCGGCAAAAATTTATCCTGGCAAAAAAATTACAATGGTTCAGCATATTCTGGCTCATGAATATGGCCATAGCATGGACCTGACTTATTTAAGTGAGCTAGAAGCTCATGGCATTGACCAGTCAAGAGTAGAAACAGGATGGGGAGATAAAACCGGCGAAATGTGTGTTTTTAAAGATTCGTTCTCTCCCGAAGCTAATGAAGCTGGCCCGACAAGGCGAGCTCGTGAAGCTGGAGAAAAAGAAGATTTTGCCGAATCGTTTGCCATAGTTGCTTTAGGAGGGGATATTTCAGCCATACCAAGCAGATATCAAGCGATTGCGAACACGATTAAACTAGCCGAAGGTGGAGCTTTCATTGGCCCCCACAAGATGACGGCTGTTAAAGAATCTTGAGTTTATTCGACAGTAACTTCGGTGCGCGGCACTGAGCGACCGCTGAATTTTTTTACTCGACGACTTGCAAATTTAACCACTCCATCTTTCTGGGCGTGGATGGTATAGTTACGCGATAAAAATGTGCCCTTACCGGCGCGTTTAGTCATACCCACTTGGCGGACTAGCACATTGCCGGTTTTGACACTTTGGCCACCCCACACTTTAACACCCAGCCGCTGACCGGGACTATCATGGACATTCTTGCTACTACCACCGGCTTTAGTCTTACTCATCTAAATTCCTCTACTGCTCTCTACGCACTATTCTCTACGTTCTAGTATCAATAATTCCCGGGCGACGATTTGGTCTTCTCGGAAGTAAATCAATTCGTCGTTTTTAACGTGAACAAAACTTCTCCGATTGTACCCCATATCTGTTAATCGGTCAATAACCGGCAAATGCCACATGTGAGAGGTTGCACCTCTCACATCTCTCCAAGCAGGTATGGCCAGCGCCAGGCATTGGCCTACTTTTAGTTGCGGCGCGATGTTGGCTAAAAATTTTTTAGTAATTGTATCAACGTCGCGGACGATCTCTTTTAATTTTTCTGGCTGAGGCAGGGAGGCCAACGGCCGGCCTAAGTAAACCTCACTAGCTACGACGCTAAAGCGCGGCCACTGGTAGAGTATGGCATCAGCCGCTTCAATTACTACTTGGCCTTCGATCTCTTGGTATTTTTCAACCAGCCACCGGATGTTGTCTTTGGCATAGTCGACCATCCGCGGATCGATATCGGTACCAATAACGTGATAGCCCATCAGTAGGGCCTCCTGCAAAATCACACCGGTTCCACAAAACGGATCAAGCACTCGCACACGGGAATTACGAATTGGGAATTGCGAATTGAGAATTTCTTCTCCATTCTCAATTCTCGATTCTCTATTCTCTGCTGGCACACTTAAATTTATTAATATCTGTGCCAGCTTAGGCGGTAGCATTCCTATCCTGGCATCGCGCTTGGGGCGTGCCTGGTCGCGGGCGGCGTAAGCTTCAATATCCTGAACAAACATGGTCTGAGCCAGGATAGTCCGGCTGCCGTCGCGCACCAGCAGTAGTTCCCAGGCGCCACGATGCGTCAGTTTATTGTGCAAAACCTGCGCGCTGTTGAGCGATAACTCTTTATTCGGGACAATGCGTACCGAGCGACCGGAAGCCTTGATAATTTTCTTCAGCGACAGTAAGTCGGCACCAAGCTTCTTAACGCTTACGTCAATTCCATAAACACTGACACCTAATGTAAAAGTGCCTTCGGGCAGGTCGCGCAAATGATTTGGAACATTGACGGTCAAATATTCGATAGTATCAGCCCACCTTGAGCTCGGCAAGATAGTTAATAAACGAGCTACTTTTATCGTGCCGCCTAGGCGCTTGAAATTAATTTCGTCGGCTGGTACATCGAGCAGGGCGCCGCCGGGTATGGGTAGAAGGCGCTCGGCGCCGTAAAGGCTTTCTAGCTCGGCCAAACCCAGCGTCGGCTGGCGGCCCAAAATACAAAGGCTCTTGTAATCTTTCATAAACTGTTTCTAGTATAATGTTTATAGATAATGAGCGAAACCGACCATATACACCGCTCGAAGTGGCGGATTATTCTAACAGTAGCGACCTTCATCGCCTTAGGCATTTTAATTTATAGTCTGCGCCACCAAATAACTGACGTGGTTAGAAATCTGGGCAAAGTCAACGCCTGGGCGCTGCTGTTGATAATTCCCATACAACTGTTGAATAACGACGTCTACGCCCGGCTCTATAAAAACCTGTTCCGAACCTTGGGGAAAACGGTCTCGTTCTGGGCGATGTACAAACTTACGCTGGAGCTTAAGTTCGTCAACAACATTTTCCCCAGTGGAGGGGTCAGCGGCGTCTCCTACTTTAGTGTTCGAGCTCGTTCAGAAGGCGTCAGCGCCGCCCAGGCGACCCTGACCCAAGTGATAAAATTCATGCTGATCTTCACTAGCTTCCAACCGCTACTGGTGCTTGGTCTGCTATTTTTGGCCGCTCGCGGGCACGTCAACGACCTGGTGATGGTCGTGGCCTCGTCCATAATCACTCTGTTGATAGTTGGCACGCTAGTCGGGATTTATATCATAGACAGCCTTCAAAGAATTAGCGCTTTTTTGACCTTTATAACCAAATTGCTGAATAAATTAGTACACTTGGTGCGCCCGAACTACCCGGAAATTATTAACATCAAAAAAGCCCAGGTCTCCTTCCGCGAACTACACAATAATTACCAAGTACTTAAAAATAACTGGCGCCAGCTCAAACGGCCGTTTGCTTATGCTCTGTTGGCCAACGCCACAGAGATAGCTTCGCTTTACGTGGTCTATGTAGCTTTCGGCGAATTCGTTAACGTTGGCGCAGTAGTCCTGGCTTACGCTGTGGCTAATTTCGCCGGTTTGATTTCAGTCTTGCCAGCCGGTATCGGCATCTATGAGGGTCTAATGACAGCCGTCCTGGCGGCCACTGGCATAGCAGCAAAACTCAGTATCCCGGTGACGGTTATGTTCCGCGTCGTCACCATGTTCGTCCAATTAATCCCAGGATACATCCTGTATCAACGG